>JAQUUS010000278.1 GCA_028693775.1 Alphaproteobacteria bacterium
GTCTCGCAATATGAAGCGGACCGGAGTCGACGGACCAGACTTCGTCGCAGATAGCCATGTGCGCTGCCGTTTGCATAAGCGACCATCGTCCGGCACAGTTTTCTATGTGTGCAAACGGCACGAGATTTTTCATGGCGTCGGCCAGTTTTTGTGCAGCAAGGTCGTTATGCGACGATCCGAGGATCAGAAGATGCAGAGGATCGTTTTTATGGTTTTGCTGGAGAAGGGCCGCCCATGTTTCTGGCGGCATCATCCGTTCTTTGGTGTAGCCGGATGTGAAGGCGACAATGGCGATGGTTTTTGCTTTTCCTTTCGGGCGGTCTGGTTTTGGGAGGCGCGACAGGATTGCCTTTCGGCAATCGGCTGCTGACGTGGGGGCGGCACCGCATTCCTCAACGATTTTGTCGTAATAGACGTGGATGGGGGCGTGCGGATTGAAGGCGATTGCAGACGTATAGGCCCAGCCGCGCCGGGCATGGTTTGTGGTGGCGACAAGGCCAATCCGCTGGGTGCTGCAGGTCAGCATTGCAAATACGGCGGCCAGGATGCTGTTGGGTTCCAGATCGATGCAGCAGGAGGAGCGAAAGCTTGTTTTTAAGGCTTTGAGCGAGGTCAGCGCGAGTGTGAAAAGGTTTCTGTCGTCGACAATGATGTGCCGGTCGAACAGTCCCGTAATATCTGAGAAAATCCCGGCCTCCGAAGTGCAGATGAGCACAAATTCGGAATCCGGGTTTTTTTTGCGCAGACCGAGCAGCGACGGCATGGCGATGATCAGACTGCCCCCGCCTTTCATTTTTATAAATACGGTGCGGGGTCTTGTTTTATCCCGTGCGGTCAGATGCCGTGCCGCAAATACGGCAAGAGGGGCCATAGCAATGAGTAAGAAGTTGCCAAGCCAACGATCCATCTTGCGCAAAAAGGATATGTGCATTGCTTTAATATCTTGTTTTGGTAAGGAGTTTTACTAAGCCGAGGGGCAAACGCTAGCATAGATATTTATTGTGCCGCTAGATCCTTGTGTGCGTTTTCCATACAGATCTTGTGGATATATTTCATATATGCGGAGAGGGGCCATATCCTTGACGCAGCCTTGGCGGTGCGCGAATGTACATGGCGTTGTTGAAATATCTGGGAGGATCGTTTTATGCCCGCCTATCGTTCCCTTACTACGATCAGAGGACGCAACATGGCCGGGGCTCGCGGCCTTTGGCGTGCGACCGGTCTTAAAGATGAGGATTTCGGAAAGCCGATAGTTGCCGTCGTCAACTCCTATACCCAATTTGTGCCCGGGCATGTGCATTTGAAGGATGTCGGGCAGATCGTTGCAAAAGCTATTGAAAAGGCGGGCGGCGTTGCGCGGGAGTTTGGAACCATCGCTATCGACGATGGAATTGCGATGGGCCATGACGGGATGCTCTACAGCCTTCCGTCGCGCGAGATTATTGCCGATAGCGTCGAATACATGGCCAATGCGCATTGCGCCGATGCCCTTGTATGTATTTCAAATTGCGACAAAGTGACGCCGGGTATGCTGATGGCGGCTTTGCGCTTGAATATTCCGGCGATTTTTGTGTCCGGAGGGCCTATGGAGGCCGGGCGCGTGACAGTCAAGGGCGAGAAGAAGGCCGTCGATCTGATCGATGCCATGGTTGCCGCTGCGGATCCTTCCTATACGGACGCCGAGGTCGAGCAGCTTGAGCGTTTTGCGTGTCCGACATGCGGATCGTGTTCGGGCATGTTTACGGCGAATTCGATGAACTGCCTGATGGAGGCTTTGGGGTTGGCTTTGCCCGGAAACGGAACCATGCTGGCCACGCATTCCGACAGGCGTATGCTTTTCGAAGAGGCCGGGCGGTTGATCGTCGATATGGCCAAGCGTTATTATGAAAAGAACGATACGCGTGTTCTTCCGCGCAGTATCGCTAGCTTTGAGGCCTTCGAAAATGCAATGACCCTTGATATCGCCATGGGCGGTTCGACCAATACGGTGTTGCATCTTCTGGCGTCGGCGAACGAAGCGGGGGTTGACTTTACGATGCGCGATATCGACAACTTGTCGCGCCGCGTTCCGTGCATTTGCAAGGTGGCGCCGTCTCTTTCCAGCGTGCACGTCGAGGATGTTCACCGGGCGGGCGGGATTATGGCTATTTTGGGAGAGCTGGATCGCGGCAAGCTCATTCACGGCGATTTGCCGCCGGTTTATGCCTCGAGTTTGCGCGAGGCGCTGAATAAATGGGATATTCGGCGAAGCCCGGACGAGGACGTGCAAAAGTTTTACAAGGCGGCACCCGGCGGTGCCTTGTCTCAAACGGGGTTTGGGCAGGAGGCGCGGTTTGATGCGCTGGATCTCGATCGAGAGATGGGCGCAATCAGGGATTTGGATCATGCATTCTCGAAAGACGGCGGACTGGCCGTT
This sequence comes from Alphaproteobacteria bacterium, assembly GCA_028693775.1. GTDB lineage: Bacteria > Pseudomonadota > Alphaproteobacteria > UBA9219 > UBA9219 > CAIXLI01. The sequence continues at coordinate 2,417 of JAQUUS010000278.1, forward strand.
CTGTATGGGAACCTTGCCGAAGATGGATGCATTGTGAAAACGGCGGGTGTGGACGAGAAAATTTTAAAATTTTCAGGCCCGGCGCGGATTTTTGAAAGTCAGGACGATGCCGTTGAGGGCATTTTGGCCGGAATGGTCGTCAGGGGAGAT
>JAQUUS010000279.1 GCA_028693775.1 Alphaproteobacteria bacterium
CTGTGGCTCAATATTCGTTCGGACGCTCGGAGCATGCTCTTTTGGCGGAAGTCGCCGAGCGGCTCGTTCGTACTGCCGATCAGGTCACGCGGTCGGTGGCTCCGACGGGCGCGTCACCGGAAGAATGGCGTCTTTTGAGCTGGCATGTGCTCAAGGCTGCGGGCCAGATTTATATGGAATCCCATTTTGCCGAAGCCGACAGGCTTCTTTATATGCCCGCCGAAGAACGCTCGGCTTACTTTGCGGAGCACGGACAGGTCGTGCCCATGGCTCAGGTCTGGCAGGCTTTCAATCAGCGCATGGCGATGCTTTCCACGCTCGCTGCTTATCTCGACGTTCCGGAAACGGCTCAGCTCGATGTCGAAGGCGGAGGTTGGTGATGTTGACCGCCCAGACCTTTGCGGCATGTATCATTCTGGCGGCGAACACCTATAACGTTCCCCCTGCCGTTATGATCGGTATCATGCATGTCGAAGGCGGGCGAATCGGTCAGGAGGCGGGGCCAAACCGCAACGGCACCTACGATCTCGGCCCGATGCAGGTCAACACGCGCTGGCTCCCTACGCTTCAGAAAGTCTGGCAAGTCAACGCTCCCACCGCGCGCTCCTGGGTGCGCGACAACGGATGCGTCAACGTTCATGTCGCCGCCTGGATCTTGCGCCAGAAGATGGACGATAATAAAGGGTCTTTGATGGAGGCCATCGCGGCTTATCACTCATCAACCCCAAGCAAGGGCATCCCTTATGCCAAGAAGGTCGTTGCCGCTATGGATAAACGAGGGCTTGTTAAGCATGATATACCCGCCTCGCCTCATTGGCAGTATGCTCAAAAATAAAGGGAAAACAACATGGGCGGCCTTATGGACAAGATAAAAGGAAATGAAGTCACTCAAAAACAATCCCGCTCTTTAACTAAGCCTGCATCGCAGGCAAAACTTCCTGCAAAAAAAAGAAAAAATCGGCCGGGTCCCTCAAAAGAGTTGCCGACAGCAACTGTTATTTATGGTATTGGGGGCGCGCTTATATTCGTTGACGCTCTTTCTTTATTGGCCGACGGACTTTGGTTTACTGGGTTTATGGTGACACTTATCGGCTGTTGTTTGATGGGATTTGCCCTTCATTATCTCAAACATCAGGATTGAACAGAAGACTAGTGTAAGCTATTAACATAGAAGCGAATCAACCGGAAGCGTAACAAAATGACTATGTGCAAAAAGCTCTTGAAGATTTCCGTTGCCGCTATTCTCCTCTCCGGATGCAGCGATATCCGGGCTGGATGGGATCGTATGTGGTCTTCGGACGAAAGCTACCAACTTGAGGTGGGTACGCCTGTCGCGACTCAGCCTGACATTGTTTCCATCAAGTTGGCCCAGGCGGCCGATAAAGCTGCAAAGGCTCTCGACACAATTGCCAATATCGAACAGCAACGGAATCCGAACATTCCTCCGATGCAGCAAGATATTTCTTCCGCATCCCCGGCTTTGATGCAGCCCGTCAGCTTGCGCTGGTCCGGGCCTATCGAACAGGTTTCCCGCATCCTTGCCGAGCGCGCGGGCTTGCGTTTCCGTTCAAGCGGTCGCATTCCCGGTATTCCGCTGGTTGTCAATGTCGATGCATATCAACAGCCGATCCTTCATATCCTGCGCGACATCGGGTTGCAGGCCGGATCGCGGGCTGATCTGTTAGTCGATCAAAATGAGGGCGTCGTCGAGGTGCGGTATGCTGCTGTTGATCAATCTCGTTAAAAAAACGCCTCTTGCAAGGCTTTTGGTTTCGGCCGCGTTGCTGGCTTCCGTTGCCGTTTCGGCTCCGGCTCTTGCCGAAGACAGGTTGCAGGGCGATCTTTTCGGTTATACCGGCGAGTACGATCCGGATGCGGTTTCTCCGCCGCCGCCCATTCTTTCCGATTCGCAGAAGCAGTCCGCTCCCGAAGAGGACAGCGAAGACGCCGCCAAGGCTTCGACCGGTTTGCAGATCAGGGCCGAGGCTTTGCGCGAAGCCGCTTTGTCTTATGGCGCTCGCGGCGGTCTTGCTTATCGCACGTTCATTATTCAGCGCCGCCTTGCCGAGTACGATGTCAGCCTTTCCAAGGCGTTCGATTTCTCCCGGCTTTTGATTTCCGCTCCTTCGGGCCTTTTGCTCGAACCTCCCATCATCACGGAGGGCCAGCGCGCCATTCTTATCAGTTCCGGCGGGCAGGCTGCTGCCGTTGCCGACCGTATCTATCGTATCAATCGTATCGCGCGCATTGTGACCGCCGCCAGAAACTGGCGCTTGTATCTTGAGCGCGATTGGGGCCGCGTCGATCCCCCGGCTGCTATTTTGTTGCCAAAAAACGACGAAGAGAAGGCGACCTGGAAAGAATACGTTAAAAAGGGATGGGAAGAAGGCCTTAAACAAGGTGAGGAAACTTTTGAGGCCGACGTTGAACGAATGGTTAACGATTTTACGGGTATGATTCGTTATCGCGAATTGCTGGCGCAGGGAATGGTTTCATCGCCGTTCATGATGGCCGACGATCGCGGCGTGACGGGTGGCGGAAGCGAATTGCGCGTTGG
>JAQUUS010000280.1 GCA_028693775.1 Alphaproteobacteria bacterium
GGCGGTTTTTTCGGCCTGGCTGTAGGCGGTCGCTTTTTGAGCGGCTTCAACGGCTTTATGCAACAGAAGGGCATCCTTCGTTGCGTGTCGTTCAAGCATGTTCAAAAAGTCGCTCATTAAAGAAATGCCCTTCCTTGCCTTTAAAAAATACTACCCTGGGTGAGTTGCCCTTGAGTTCGTTGTTTGGCCTATTGCGTCTTTCAATATTCTCGAAAAAGGATTGTCCCGGATGTCGGTGTGCGTGTGCGTCGTTACATCCGGCATGTGATTTTTGTCGAACGGGCTCGCGAAGCCGTCCACGCCGAGGATGTCTTCGATCTTTTCGTTCGTTTGAGCCAAGGCAACGACGCCCATTTCGCCGACGTTGTTGAGCAGATAGTGAAAAACGAGTTCCTTGCCCGTGTCGAGCATCCGACCGTCGTTGTATTCGGGCGTAACGACAAGCGCTTTGATTCCGCGATCCTTCAAGGCGAATTTGAGGAGCATGTTCGTTTCGGGATTCAACAAAGCTTTGCGCACAGGCTGAAGCGTCGCGTCGGACGAGGGGTCCGATCCTTCGGTGGGCAAGACTTTGACGATGGGAGTCGCTGTCTTCGCGTTCATATGATCTTTAGGCTCCTGCATTCATTTAGCGTATGCCAAGAATATGTTTTCAACAACACTAAATTACAAAAAAACGTCATTTATGTAACAACTATAAGGGGATTCTGGTTAATTTGGTATTAAAGTTAGGCTGTGCGCTCCTCAAATTTATCCCCTTGTAAACCGTTAACCAAAAAAAAGCCCGATCAGGGACCGGGCTTTCTTTCAGGAGGAAAAGAAAACTCTATCCGAGCGCGGGCATTTTCTCCGCCGTGGAGGCTCGCAATTCGGCGGGCAGGGTCATCCCGACTTCGTGAGCCGCACGGACGATCCTTTCGCCGATGCTTCCCACGCGGGCTGCTGCCGCTGCGTAGCTCGATTGAGACCGGCGGATGGCCGCGATGGTTTTGTCCAGTGCGACGAGGTTGGTCTGGTTGGTCATCGTGACCAGCCTTTCCAGGGTTTCGTCGACTGTCCCGGCTGCGCCGTTGATCTCATAATTCTGGTACATGGCCTTTTCCTCATTTGGTGAGCGCTTCTTCGCTCTTGATGTTTTCAATGTATCGGCGAATCTTGAATCCGAAGTTAATTCGAAGCGCTTTTTTCGAAAAAAATAACGTTAAAAAGTTCATATTTTATTGGGGTTTGTTGATACTTTGTTAATCACGAAGGGCTATGATTCCTGCATCGAATCGCTGAAAAACCGAAGGAATCCGGGATGTTCAGTCCACTCTCTTCCGTTGGTACAGGCCTCTATCAAGCCGTGTCTCGCGCGACACAGTCGGCGACGAGCGTGGTTAAAGCTTCGTCAACGGGCGAAAATATTGACGAGAACATGGTTGCTTTGGTCAAGGCGAATGCGGATCTTGAGGCTAACGTCGCCGCGCTCAAGGCTCAGCAAAAAATGCAGAGGGCTTTGCTCGATATCACCGTTTAACTTCGGTCTTTATGATGAGCCGCTTCTTTTTCTTCTTTTTTCTTTTTGGGCTTTTGACGGCGGGCGTTCCGGCGCAGGCTTGCATCGGTTCGAATGCGCAGGCCGATGCGGCCGCGATTTTGAGAAAAACATTCGATGGTATTGATGTGCAGCGCCATGGCCGCATTACGCTCGATGAATGGCTCGCGTCCGAAGAGGGACGAAAGCTTGCGCACATGCTTTTCGACGGATTGCAGTCGAACCGGCTTCTCGGAACAAAAGAGCAATCCGCCGACCAAAAAATCCGCGATCTTTTTGCGAAGCTGGACAAGGATAACGACGGAGGCCTCGCGTTCGACGAATGGTCCGTCGCGTTTCCTTCGGAGCTTTTTGTGACCGATTGCCTTTAGGCGCGAACGGTTATCCCTTGATTGTCTCGCTTGTTTTTCGGCCGCTCGACGGATCCTTTGCGTTCGCCGCAGGCTGATACGTCAGGGAAAGCTTGTTCGCTTCCTTGTCCAGCACAACCGTCACTTCCCCGCCTTTTTGCAGCGAGCCGAACAGGAGTTCTTCGGCAAGCGGTTTTTTGATGTGTTCCTGGATAATGCGGCTTAGCGGCCTTGCTCCGTACTGCGGGTCGTAGCCTTTCTTCGCCAGCCATGCGCGCGCTTCGGGTTGCAGCGCGATGCTCACGCTGCGTTCGCCGAGCTGGCTTTCGAGCTGGATGACGAATTTTTCGACCACGCGCTCGACGGTTTCGGGCGACAGCGGATTGAACGGAATTGTCGCATCGAGCCTGTTCCTAAATTCGGGCGTGAACATCTTGTTGATCGCATCGGTATCCTCGCCTTCGCGTTGCGAGCGGCCGAAGCCCAAGGCGGGCTTGGCGAGATCGGCCGAGCCTGCGTTGGTCGTCATGATGAGGATGACGTTGCGGAAGTTGACGACCTTGCCGTTATGATCCGTCAGGCTGCCGTGATCCATGACCTGAAGCAGGATGGCAAACAGGTCGGGATGCGCTTTTTCGATTTCGTCCA
>JAQUUS010000281.1 GCA_028693775.1 Alphaproteobacteria bacterium
ACCACCATTCATTCCTATACGGGCGATCAGCGCACCGTGGATACCGCGCACAAGGATTTGCATCGCGCCCGCGCGGCCGGGCTGAATATGATCCCGACTTCGACCGGCGCTGCCAAGGCTGTGGGCAAGGTTTTGCCCGAGCTTAAGGGCAAGCTTGACGGAACCTCCATGCGCGTTCCGACGCCGAACGTTTCGGTCATCGATTTTAAGTTCGTCGCCAAGAAACCGACAACCGTCGACGACGTCAATCAGGCTATCGCCGCCGCTTCGGCCGGGCCTTTGAAGGGCATTCTCGGAACTTATACCGAGCCGCTCGTTTCCTGCGATTTCAATCACGATCCTCATTCGTCGATTTTTGCGCTCAACGAGACGAAAGTCATCGGCGGTACGTTCGTTCGCGTCATGAGCTGGTATGACAACGAGTGGGGCTTCTCCAACCGCATGGCCGATACCGCCGTCGCCATGATGAACGCCAAATAGCCCTTGATTTGCGGCCGGGGATGGGCCGTAATGGGGCGTTGTTTTCTCGTTGGAGGCGGTGCCGGGCATGAAGCGCATTCTGAAAATCTTTTTGTTTCTGGTTCTGGCGGTCGTTCTTTTCTTCGTCGCTGTGGTTGGGCATGCCGTTTTCAAGTCGGTCCCGGTCACGCGCGAGATGGACAGGCTGGCCCGCGAGGATATGCCGGGGTTCGTCAATTACGTTCATTCCAAGATGGACAGGCAAAGCCTGAAGGCGGCGGTCGTCTGGTTCCAGGCCAATCACGACAAGACAACGAACTTCATGATCCCGTTGCTCTATTCGGAACTTCTGGCGAAGATCGCAGCGAACAACAGGCAGCCGCCCAATCAGGAAAGCTACAAGACCATCATGACGCATGCGGCGACCATGTATATCTACGGCGATGCCGTCATGGCCGGTGATTATGCTCGCTGCAAGGACCCCGCTGTGCGGTCCGGCGTCGATGCCGTTCGCACTATCTTCTTTCCGCGGATCAACGAATACCTGACCACCGAGGCCGACAGGGCGACTCGCGAACAGGTTTTCAGGAAGGGCTTCGCTCTCGAAGAGAAAATCCTTTCTCGCCCGCCCAACGAAAGCGTTTGCGGCCACGACCTGAAGGACTTCAATGACGGTGCGATCAGATATATTCCCTATGACGAATGGGCGGCGGCGAGGAGTTCGACCCTCAACGATATGAAGGCCGCTTACAGGAAGAAATATCTTCCCGATTAGCTTCGGCTATTTTCTGTTTTGCGCTTTCTTGATTTTGGGCGCTTTGCTTGTATCGACCCACCATGTGTCGGTGACTGCCAGTCCGTATTTGGGCGCGATTTTCGGTTGCCCGAATTTGTCCCAATAGGCGATGCGGTAGGTTCCGATGTGCCACTGCGGGATGACGTAGTAGTGCCACAAAAGTACCCGGTCCAGCGCACGGCAGGCCGCGATCAGGTCTTCGCGGCTTTCTGCGTGGACGACCTTGTCGATCAGCGCGTCTATGACCGGGTTTTCGATGCCGATCAGGTTGCGGCTTCCTTTGATGCCCGCTTTGGCCGAGCCCCACATGTCGTATTGTTCGTTGCCCGGCGACAGGGATTGGCCGAAGACCGTGATCATGATGTCGAAGTCGAAGGTGTCGATCCGGTTCTGGTATTGGGCTGTGTCTACGACGCGGAGCGTCGCCTTGATGCCGAGCCGTTCGAGATTGCGCAGATAGGGCTGTACCCAGCGCTCGAAGATCGGTTGGGCTTCGAGGATTTCGAACGTGAAGGGCTTGCCTTTTGCGTCGGTCAGGACGCCGTTTTTCATGGTCCATCCGGCTTCGCGCAGGAGTTCGGCCGCTTTTTTCAGGTTTGCGCGGTTGTTGCCGCTGCCGTCCGTCTGGGGAAGCTTGAATTCCTTCGAAAAGACTTCGTCGGGAATTTTGCCGCGATAGGGCTCAAGAAGCTTTAGCTCGGCGGGGGTCGGAAGGCCCTTGGCTGCCAGTTCGGAGTTTTCGAAGTAGCTCGACGTGCGAATGTAGGTTCCGTAGGCGAGGTTCTTGTTCGACCATTCGAAGTCGAACGCGTAGCCAAGGGCTTCGCGGACGCGCGGGTCCTTGAAGATCGGGCGGCGGATGTTTAGCACGAAGGCTTGCATGCCTGACGGCAGGCCGTTCTTGATTTCCTGCTTTTTGATCAGGTTTTGCCGGACGGCGGGCGTGTCGTAGTTCAGGGCCCAGTTCTTGGCGATGTTTTCGTACCTGTAGTCGTAGCGGCCCGCGAAAAACGCTTCCGTTGCGACTGTCGCGTCGCGGTAATAGTCGCAGACGATGCGGTCGAAATTGTAGCGGCCTTTGTTGATCGGCAGGTCTGCGGCCCACCAGTCCTTGACTCGCGCATAGGTTATTGTGCGGCCCTGTGTCAGGGTTTCCACGCGGTAGGGGCCGCTGCCCGTGATTTTGTCGAGCGTGGTGGATTCGAAGTTTTTGCCCTTCCAGTAGCTTTTGGACAGGATGGGAAGCTCGCCGACGATCATCGGTAGCTC
>JAQUUS010000282.1 GCA_028693775.1 Alphaproteobacteria bacterium
TTCAGGAGGGCGAGACCGTTGTGGTCAGTATTTCGGCCACGAAAAGCGGCGAGTCTTCGCAGACCAATTTCGGGCGCCGTCCTCCGTCGATGGGGATGTGACGATGGGCGCTCCTCTTCTTGAGCTCCGGTCTTTGCGCCGCGAGTATGCTGCTGGCGATCAGACCGTTGCGGCTCTCAAGAATGTTAGCCTTTCGATCGGGACCGGCGAGATGGTCGCCATTGTCGGCGCGTCGGGGTCGGGGAAGTCTACGCTTCTGAACGTTTTGGGGTGTCTCGACAAGCCTACAGGCGGCGATTATCTCGTCGCGGGGCAGAATACGCGCACGCTTTTGCCGGACGATCTGGCCAAGCTGCGGCGCGAGCATTTCGGATTCATTTTTCAGCGGTATCATTTGCTCAACGATTTGACTGCGGTTCAGAACGTCGAGGTTCCTGCCGTTTATGCGGGCGTCGTTCCGGCGCAGAGACGGATTCGCGCCAAGGCTCTTTTGGAGCGGCTTGGGCTCGGGGACCGGCTCGATCATCGGCCATGGCAGCTTTCCGGAGGACAGCAGCAGCGCGTGAGTATCGCGCGCTCGATCATGAACGGCGGGCATGTCATTCTGGCCGACGAGCCGACCGGCGCCCTGGACAAGCATAGCGGCGTCGAGATGATGAACCTTTTGTCGGAGCTTCATCGCGAGGGACACACTATTATTATCGTGACCCACGATATGAACGTCGCCAAGTATGCCCAGCGCGTTATTGAGATCAGCGACGGCGAGATTGTTTCGGACAAGAAGAACGACGGGGCGGGTCCGGCGAAAGAGGCCGCTCCGGTTTCTTCGAAGGACGAGGCTCCGCAGACATGGCGCGGGATCGGCGGGCGCGTTTGGGAGGCTTTGCATATCGCGCGGCTTGCGATGTTTTCGCACAAGCTTCGCACGCTTCTGACCATGCTCGGGATTATTATCGGCATTGCTTCGGTCGTTTGCGTGACGGCTTTGGGCGAGGGGTCGCAGCAGCGGATTCTCAAGGACATCAGCGCCATGGGGACCAATACCCTCAACATTTATCCGGGCAAGGGGTTCGGCGACGAAAAGTCCGAGAAGATACGCACTCTTGTGCCGAGCGACGCCGACGCTCTGGCGAAGCAAAGCTACATTCATAGCGCGACGCCTGTCGTCGTGACGGCGGCGACCCTTCGTTATCGTGAGGTTTCGGCCAGCGCGAGGGTCAATGGCGTGGGCGCGTCTTATTTTCAGGTTCGCGATATTTCGCTCTCGGCGGGGAGTTCGTTCGACAGGGCCGGCGTCCGGCGCATTGCGCAGGAGGCTGTGATCGACGAAAATACCCGCAAGAAGCTTTTTCCGGGCAATCCGGATCCGACGGGGGCCGTTATTTTTCTCGGGTCCGTTCCGTGCCGCGTTATCGGCGTTACCAAGCCGAAGGAAAGCGGGATCGGGAACGATGAAAATCTCAATGTTTATGTTCCTTATACCACCGCGATGAGCCGCATTCTGGGGCAGACTTATTTGCGCAACATTATGGTTCGGCTTAACGACAACGTTTCCCAGAGCGCTGCCGAGGAGGGGATTGTCAAGCTTTTGACGCAGCGGCATCGCGCAAACGACGTTTATATTTTCAATACCTCCAACATTCGCAAGACCATCGAGAGCACGACCAACACCATGCGTCTCTTTACGGGCATGATCGCCGTCATTTCCCTTATTGTCGGCGGCATCGGCGTTATGAATATCATGCTGGTTTCGGTGACCGAGCGCACCAAGGAAATCGGCGTTCGCATGGCTGTGGGCGCGCGGCAGAGCGATGTGATGCTTCAGTTTTTGATCGAGGCCGTGATTATCTGTTTGCTTGCGGGCGGCATCGGCATTTTGATCGCTCTTGCTTTCGGCGCGGTTTTTGCCGAATTTACGACCAATTTCAGTATGGTTTTCTCCACGACGGCGATTGTGTCGGCTTTTGTGTGCTCGACTTTGATCGGCGTCGTTTTCGGCTTTCTTCCCGCGAGGAATGCCGCTCGTCTTGACCCCGTTGACGCTTTGGCACGCGAATGAAAAAGACTCTTTTCCTTTTCCCTGTCGTTTTGCTTCCGGCGCTGGCCGGTTGCGCTTTGAACGAGACGTCTTATGTGCGGCCTCAGACGCAGGTTCCCGCGACATGGAGCGTCGAGGCGCAAGGAGAGAAGGCCAGGCTTTCCGACTTGTGGATGGTTTTCGGCGACGAGGAGCTGAACCTTCTGGTGGACGAGGTTTTGAAGGTCAACGACGATTTGGCTGCGGCGGCTTTGACTGCGAAGGCCGCCCGGCTGCGGGCCGATCTGGCGTTCGATCAGTTTTTGCCGGATTTGTCGGCGACGGCCACGGCTTCGAACAGCAGGGGGCTTCGCAAGGGTGCCTCGATTACGCGCGCCTATACCGCCAAGGTCAATGCCAGCTATGAGGTCGATTTGTGGGGCAAGCTTTCGGCCGAGGCGGATTCCGCCGATTGGGAGGCGAAGGCGACCGAAGAGGACAGGGAGG
>JAQUUS010000023.1 GCA_028693775.1 Alphaproteobacteria bacterium
AGGTCAGTTCGCCCGCACGCGTGAAGTCGCCTTCGCGCTGGGCCTTGTCGAGCTCGGTTTTCGCCTGCTCAAGCTGCTCCTTGATTTTTTGCGCGCTGCCGAGCTGCTCTTTTTCGGAACGCCAGCGCGAGGTCATGTCGGCGGATTGCTTTTCGAGCTCCGCCAGTTCCTTTTCGAGCTTCGACAAACGGTCTTTCGAGGCGGAATCCGATTCCTTCTTCAGCGCCTCGCGCTCGATCTTGAGCTGGATAACCTTGCGGTCGATCTCGTCGATCTCCTCGGGCTTGCTGTCAACCTCCATGCGCAACCGCGCCGCGGCTTCGTCGATCAGGTCGATGGCTTTATCCGGCAGAAAACGGTCGGTGATATAACGGTTCGAGAGCGTGGCAGCCGCGACAATCGCGCCATCGGTGATGCGCACGCCGTGATGCATTTCGTATTTTTCCTTGAGCCCGCGCAAAATCGAAATCGTGTCGGCCACAGTCGGCTGGCTCACGAAAATGGGCTGGAAACGGCGAGCCAACGCGGCGTCCTTTTCGATATTCTGGCGGTATTCGTCGAGCGTCGTCGCGCCCACGCAGTGCAGCTCGCCGCGCGCCAGCGCAGGTTTGAGCATATTGGAGGCATCCATCGAGCCTTCGGCCTTGCCCGCGCCGACCAGATTGTGAAGCTCGTCGATGAACACGATAATCTCGCCCGAAGCCGCCGAGATTTCCTGCAACACGGCTTTCAGGCGCTCTTCGAATTCGCCCCGGAACTTCGCCCCGGCCACAAGCGCGCCGAGATCGATCGACAGAAGCTTTTTGTCCTTCAGGCTTTCGGGCACATCGCCGCGCACAATGCGCTGGGCCAGCCCTTCGACAATGGCGGTTTTGCCCACGCCGGGCTCGCCGATCAGAACAGGATTGTTTTTCGTGCGCCGGGCCAAAACCTGAATCGTGCGGCGGATTTCCTCGTCGCGGCCGATCACGGGGTCCAGCTTGCCTTCGCGCGCCACTTGCGTGAGATCACGCGCATATTTCTTGAGGGCCTGATACCCCTGCTCGGCCTGCGCGCTGTCGGCAGTGCGCCCGCCGCGCAAATCGTTGATGACGCGATTCAGGGAGTCGGGACTCACGCCAGCTTCGGCAAGCGCCTTCTGCGCGGCCGTCCCGGATGCAAGCGCAACGCCGAGCAGCATCCGCTCGACGGTCACATAGCTGTCGCCCGCCTTTTTCGCGATGTCCTCGACAGACGACAAAAAGCGCGCGAATTCCGGCGAAAGCCGCAACTGGTCGGCGCTGCCGGAAGCATAGACTTCCGGAATTTTTTCGAGGGATAACTCAACGGCCTGCATAGCCTGCTGCGGATCGCCGCCTGCGGCGCGGATAAGCCCGGAGGCCAGGCCTTCCTTGTCGTCGAGCAACGCCTTGAGCAAATGGTCAAGCTGAAGCGTCTGATGCCGCTTGCCGAGCGCGATCATCTGCGCAGATTGAATGAATCCCTGCGATCTTTCGGTGAATTTGTCGAAGTTCATGAAAACCCCTCGGTTCTTCCACTCCTTCATAGGTAGGAAGGGTTCGGGGGAAATTCAAGCTCTTGCGTCAGGCCGGCTGCGCCGACGGAAGACTGGCCGCCGGCTTTGCCGCCTTGCCCCGGCGCATAGCATAAAGAGTTATCGTATGAGCGCAGTTGAGAGACGTGACGCCAAGGCTGAAACCGGACAGACCAAAAGCCGCATCGCCACGAGCGCTCGCCATGGCGCCAGAGAGAAGCAGCCCCAACCCGGTTCCGATGGAAACGGCATACACAAGCCACAAGCCCCTGTCTCTCTTCCCCAACTCGCGAACATTCTCGGCCATGGCGCCATAATAATCGGAAGCCTTGTTCGGAAACGGTTCCGGACGAGACGCCATTTTGACCGCGCTGTCGCCATATTGGGACACATGCAGAAGGCCAAACAATGACGAAGACGCGTATAACAATCCCAAAGCAGAATCGCCCTGTTTAACGGCCAGCCCCGAAGCCAACGCGCTCAGGCCAATCGCGGCCACGCCGCCCGCAACGCCCAATATTTCCCATTTTGCCTTCTTGTATCCTTCGATCAATTTTTCTTTTTGCATGGCCGTTCCTTAAAATGATGTAGAATATTCGGCAAGGCGCGACGCGCGCCGGAATAAATATATATATCGACAGGAAAGCGTTAGCATGGCCGATATCCTGTCTTCAATTTTTTTAATGCTTTCGGGCCGCACCAACCGGTTAATTTGCAGGGAATGCATTAACGCATGAAAACAAAACCCTCGTTGAATTAACCAAGAACGAAGGGGTTTTCCTTAGCCAAAGAGTCTTTAATTTTTCCGGAAAACTTGTGTCCGAAACGCCGGACAGATGCGACGATTCCTGTCGTATTCGATCCCGTCCGGTCGCAGCGCCGCAGTCCTCAGCCCCACAATTCTTTCAGGGCCTGACACAGCCTGCGAACCCTAGCGCATGTACATGTTTTGAATCAGGACATCGTTCACCGGCACGGGAATGCCGATGTTGTTAACCTCCCACAGCATTTCCTTGCGCAGCAAAAACATCGCGTGGGGACGGTCGAGGTCGTCGAGCTTGGCGCGCGGAAAATAGGCGTTGAGCCGGTCCATGACCTTCGGAACATATCCTTCGACGATCATCGCATAGCGGGGTTCGACCTCAAGCGTCAGATCGAGCTGCATCTGCATCGCAAACGGACCGCTGAACGCCACGTTCACTCGCGGCAGGCCGATATAGGACATCTCCGGAGCCCCGGAGCGCCGGACGGTTGTCGGCGCAGACCCGGACGAAATAACGTTTCCTGCATACAGAAAACCCAAAATCGCCAGCACTATGATTAACGCAGCGCTTCCTGCATAAAAGCGAATAAGCCTTGTTTTTTCTGCCTGATGGTCCATCGGTGAATTATAGGCCTTTATCTTTAAGGAGCTTTTAAAGATAAAATTAATCGGGTATTCTCCTTTTCGAGTTCAAGAGGGACATATGTCAGCAAATATTATCTCGATTGCATCGGATCACCGCGGCTTTGGGCTGAAAACCCTGTTTTGCGCCTCCATGAAGGACCGGGGAATCACCGTCGAAGACTTCGGGCCGACGACGGACGCGACACGATGCGATGCAGGGGATTTTTCCGTCAAAGTTGTGGACTCCCTGCGCAATCAACCGGAACGGATGGGCGTTTTGATCTGCGGAACGGGGCAAGTCATGGCCCTGACCTCCAACCGTTTTGCTCACATTCGCGGCGCTTTGTGCACGAATTCAACCATGGTGCGCCTCGCGCGCCAGCATAACGACGCAAACATCCTGATCCTCGGCGCCCATATTATCGGGCAGGAAGTCGCCCTGGATTGTCTGAACGCATTTCTGACAACTGATTTCCTGGGCGGCCGCTACAAAGACCGCCTCGACAAATTGACAGCCTTGGGCGGCCTCTGATTTGCGCCGCCCTCAAGGACTTTTGGGGGTTGCAATGAGCGAAAACGACAAGATTGCCCTGATCGTGACGGGAAGCATCGCAGCGATCAAAACGCTGCCGCTGATCGACGAGCTTCGCGGCGCAGGCCGCGACGTCTCCGTGATCCTGACTCGCGCCCCGCAGGAATGGGATTGGGTCAAGGTTGACGAACTCAAGGACGCCACCGGCAATCCCGTTCTGACCGAGGACGACAGCACCGCAGCCAAGGAAAAAACGATCCTCGCGGCAGGCACGGTTTTGGTCGTTCCCGCCAGCGCCGATTTCATCAGCCAGTTCGTGCATGAATCCACTCCGCTCGCCTGCGCGCTTCTGAGCGCGCTGCGCAAGGGCCGCGATTTCTTCTTCGCGCCCGCCATGAATGTGTGGATGTGGGGCCATCCCGCCACCCAGCGCAACTGCGCGGCCGCCGAAGGCGCGGGCGTCAAGATCATCGGCCCCGCCTGCGGACACATGGCGTGCGGCGACGAAGGCTACGGCCGCATGGCCGATGTCAAGGAGATCGCCGAAGCCATCGCGGCATCGCAGGAAGGGCGGCCTCACCAAGCCCTTTCGTATTACGACGACGCGAAGAAAGACCCCAGAGGCGTTATCCCCGTGCGCCCCGACGACGGGCGCGTGCTTGTGGTTCTCGCAGGCGAAACCATGCCCTGGCCTTCGGTCAAGGAGCTGGTCAACGATCTCTCGCGCACCGGCATCGCAGCCGATTACGTCCTCGACCCGAACTGGACCAAGCACAAGGATGAGCTCGAAGCCCTGATCAACGAAAAATGCATGGTCAACGGACAGGAATGCCAGACGCGCGAGGAAAGCGTCGTTTACTACAAGCACTTTCAGGACCCCGATCTCGAAGGTATGGAGCACATCAAGATTCCCGAAAGCAAGCGCCTGCTGTTCTTTCCGTTCATCGACGACGAACTGGCCGTCAGGATGCTTCAGGGACGCGGCGGAACCTTGTGCCTCGATATGTACCTCGCCTCGAAAGCGCCCATCGTCACGACCGCCGAATGTCTCAGGCACCTCGCACCTTTCACAGCCGCAAGCCTGCGCAAGGACGGCATGGAAACCATCGATCATGTGGGCAGGCTTGTCTGCCTGAACGCGCACCCCCGCTCGCCGGGCTCTCAGCCTCATTGAGGAGGACAAAAATGTCCGCACAAAATCTCGCAGGCAAGAAAATCGTCATCACGGCGGGAACGCCCCATGAAGATATCGACGGCGTTCGCCACTACGCCAATCACGCGCGGCTCGAAAGCCACGGGTTTGCGCTGGCCGCGAAGCTGGCGGCGCTGGGCGCGGATGTCACCGTCGTTTCGCCGAAAAACGCGCTCGTTCCTCCGCCGGGCTGCACGCTTGTCCAGACCATCGGGGGCCGCGATATCGTTTCGGGCCGCGACGTCATGGATGCCGCCAAGGCCCTGACGGCTCAGGGCGGCTTCGACGGCGCGCTGTGCCTCTCCTCAATCTCGTCGATCCGCCCCGCCGAAGTTTCGGCCAACAAGCTGAAGGTCAAAAAAGAAGCCGGGGCCGCCGTCGAAATGTCCGTTGTCGGCAATGTCGACGTCGGCGACGCCGCCCGGACATGGGACCTGCCCGTTCGCGGTTTCGATAACCAGCAGATTTCTTTCGCCTCCAGCGGCACGCCCGCATGGCTTGCCTCAATCGATATCGAGGATCAGGGCCGCGCCGATTATCCCGTGACCGTTGGCGCCGCAAAAACGCAGATCCCGGAATCGAACGAGCTGGCGGGCAAAACCATCGTGATGACCAGCGGGCCGACCGAAGAACAGGTTACGGCCACAAACGACGTGATCACGAACTTTTCGTCGGGCCAGCAGGGCTATGAACTCGCCCGCCGCCTCGCGGCCGCAGGCGCGCACGTCGTCTATGTCGTCGGGCGCACAAGCTATCCGCCGCCCGCGCATGGCAACATCGAAATCGTCAACGTCACGTCGGCCAAGTCGATGCTGGCTGCCGCGATGAACGGCCTGCCCAAACCTGGCGAGCCTCCCGCCGCAGCATTTATCGGCGTCGCGGCGGTGGCGGATTTCGGATGCCCGGCTCCGTTGCCCGTCCGGCTTGCCGAAAACGAACCGGCGGTCCTCACCCTGAGCCAGAATCCCGATATTTTGTACACTATGGGTCATCTCGAAGACGGAAGGCCCCTGCTTGTGATCGGCTTTGCGGCCGAAACCGACCCGGCCAACATCATGGCCTACGCTCAGGGCAAGCTTGAGAAAAAACGCGCAGACCTGATTTGCGCGAACCTTGTGGGCCGCAATACCGGCCACGCCGGGACCGAAAACCAGATTGTGTTTGTCTCGCCCGGAGCGAAGGCGGGGGAGCCTCCTGTGGCCGATCGCCTTCCGGTCATGGCCAAGAGCGACGCAGCGGCCGCGATTGTCGCGAAGATCGCTTCGCTGCTGAAAAAAGTCGTGCCGGGCGCAGCGACCCGCACAGATCCGCGCCGCGCAACGGAACGCGGCGGACCCGCGCATTCGTAACCGTCCGTTTGAACGTCAGTGCTTGATTTCGGTTTCGATGTCGTTTTGCGGCATGGCCGCCATTTCGAGCAGCGCCATGAGCATTTGCGCGCGGACGGCGAAGTTCTCGGCCTCCAGAAGCGCCTGCTTTTCGTTCGGCGCGAGGGGGCAGATCATGACGATGGTCGGCAAAAGCACATCGTCGGGCGCATTTTTGACGATGCTCCAATCGACCGTGATCGCGTTTTTCTTGAAATAGATTTTCATAAGCTCGATCAACCGCTCGCGGTCGATCGCCACAGGCTCGATGTCGCCAAGATCGGAAAGATACGGCGTCCATTCGGGCTTGACGACCCGGTAGGGCCTTGTGCGCGGCAGCTCCGAGGCGATCCTGAACCGGCACACGCCCGACAGGACGATCAGCATGTGCCCGTTATCGACCTCGTTGAACGATGTGATGCGCCCGACGCAGCCGACCGAATAGAGCGGCACGGTATCGTGGTCTCCCTCGACGGTGGGCTGGATCAGGCCGATCAGCCTGCCCTTGCCCAGAGAGTCCTCCACCATCGCGAGATGGCGCGGGTCGGACACATTGAGCGGAAGCCGCGCATGCGGCAAAAGGACCGTCCCGAGAAATGGAAAAACGGGGATTTCTTCGGGCAGCGCCGACAGGAAGGTCTGTGCTGACAGAAGCGTGTTGGTCATGAGAAAAGCACGGAGGAAAGTCGTTTGCGCGAAGAGATCGTCAGGGGGTCCGACAGGCCCATCGCTTCGAAAAACTTGACAAGCTGCTTGCGCGCCGCGTCGTCGTTCCATGACCGCGCGCGCTTGACGAGATCGAGCAGGTGATCGACGGCTTTTTCTCTTTGCCCTTCGGCATAGAGAGCCAGCGCCAGATCGAACCGGGCTTGATGATCGTCGGGATTTTTTTCGACAGCTTCTTCGAGCGCCGCTGACTGGCCGCGTCCCGCTTCGGCCTGCTCGGCAAGCTCCGCCGCCGCGCGCACGGAATCCATCGCCTTGTCTTTCGCGACATCTGCCGGAGCCGCATCGAGCATGGCCCGCGCCCTGGCGAGTTCACCCTCATGCAACAGGCAGCGCACAGCGCCCGCATAGGCCGTTGCGTTGGACGGTTCCATTTCAAGAATGTCGGCATAGATCGCCGCAGCTCGCGAAACGTCTCCGGCGGCCAGGCTTTCTTCCGCCTGACGATAGGCCGTTTCGAATCCGACTTCTTCGGCGCCCTTCGCACCCGTGGTGCGCACAAGCTGATCGACCCACGCCTTGACCTGCGCTTCGGGAACCGCGCCCGAAAAGCCATCGACAGGCCGCCCCTGATAGAACGCGAACACCGACGGCGCCGAACGTACGCCCAGTTGCTGGGCAACGGCTGCGTCGCGCTCGACGTCAATCCTTGCGATTTTGACCGCGCCCTTCGAGGCGCGCGCGATCTTTTCGAGCATCGCCGACATCTGGGCGCACAGGCTGTCGCGCGGCGTCCCGAAATCGACAAGCACAAGCGCCTGCTTCGACGCGTCGATCACGTCGGCTTTAAACGTCGCCGCCGTCACAGCCTTGACGGACTCGTTCGCGGAAGGCTCCGCAGATGGCATCGATCCGAACATTATCTTTTCCTAATAAACAGTTAGTCACCGGCATGAGGCGTACACGGAAACGCCTGCGCATTCAACTCCCTGCAAAGAGATCCCGGATCTTCGCTCGTCGCTTTTAACACAAACACCGGCGTGCCTCCGGCAATCTTGACCACGGGCTCTATGGTAAACGTCAGGGCGCTTGCCGACGACAGGGCCGAACGCATGTTCAGGATGCGCCCCTGCGCCATGGCGGCCGTCGGGAACGTTCCGAGCTCGGCATAGCCTTTGGGCGGCGCTTTCTCCGCTTCGGGCTCGGACGGGCGCAACTCGATCTGCTTGACTGCCAGCGCGTAGTTGCGCTTCAACGTCACGGGCGTATCGACATCCTTCATCAGCGGCTTGAGCAGGGAGACCGCCTCCTCGGGCTTGCCTTCTTCGAGATACAGATGTGCGAGGTTGTTCGCCGCCGTCTTGTTTTCCGGCATCAGCGAAAGCGCGCGCATATAGGCTTCGCGGGCTTCGGCGCGCTTGCCCAGAAGATTGTAGGATACCCCCAGCCCGTTCCATGCCCGCGCGTTGGCGTCATTACGGGCAACGGCGCTCAGGTAGATGTCGCGCGCCTGCGAGGCTTTTCCGGACTGAAGCAGGGACCGCCCCTGCGCACTGAGAGAGAGGGACATTTGCTCGTCTTCCGGCGTAACGACTGCGCACGCGGCCAATCCGGCGCACAAAACGGCAAGAAGGCAATGCTTCGCGATGGACATGGACAAACCTCGAAACGATGGTGTTTGATCTGGGGCTTCGGCCCCATTGTGGGACATTTGTCTCTCTTTACCAATTATTATTTTTCTTGGACATATCTTTCCGTTATGGAAGAGAAATTATCACCCTGTCCGGAGTCAAAATCCCAGCGGGCGCAGGAGTTGCCGCGCCTGATCGAACGCATGCATCGCCGCTATCTCGACGTTGTGCGCATCGAACTGTCCCGGAAGGGTTTTCACGATATCAGCCCCGTTCAGGCCGTGATGCTCGGCACCATCGGCGGTCCCGGCGGCAACGAGGAAATCTCGGTGCGCGACCTTATCGAGCGCGGGTATTATCTGGGTTCCAACGCCTCGTATAACCTCAAAAGCCTCGGAGACGGCGGCTATATCGAACGGCAAGCCTCCTTGCGCGACAAACGCTCGGCGCGCCTCAAGCTGTCGGACAAGGGGCGGACCATTCTCGCCTTCCTGACCGAGCTGAACCTTTTGATGGCAGAAAATTTACTGAAGACCGAAGGCTCGGAAATCGAGACGACTTACCAGACCTTGCGCCATTTTGAGCGCCGCTGGACCGAAGCCATTCGCTCCGAAAGCCCCGCAAACGACGACGAACCCTAACTTTTCCGGAAGTTTAGAGTGCCTTTTGGCCGAAGTGATCTTTGGCCGTGCGCAATTTTCCGAAGACGGCCGCAGGATCGGCATCGAGCGGCGCCACGCGCGCTTTGGCCAGCGCCTCGCGGAATTCGGGCGCGCCCGCCCGTAAAAACGGATTGCAGCGCTTTTCGACCCCCAACTGCGTGGGAACGCTCGGCTTTCCGAGCTTGCGCAGCATCGCAATCTCTTCGGTTCGTTTTTTCAGGTCGAAGTTATCTTTATCCACGGCCAGCGCAAATGTCGCGTTGAGCTCGCCGTATTCGTGTCCGCAATAAAGCATCGTTTCGTCGGGAAGCGCAGCAATGAGCTGGAGCGACTCCCACATCTGCTTCGAATTGCCTTCGATCAGCCGCCCGCAGCCCAGCGTGAAGATCGTGTCGCCGCAAAACAGCGCCTGAAGCTGCGGAAAATAGTACGAAACATGGCCGTCGGTATGCCCAGGCGTTTCCATGACTTCGCCGCGCAGGGTCGAGAACGTCACGATATCTCCGCTCGAGACGCCACGCGAAATGCCCGTGATATAGCCTTTTTCCCTGGCCGGGCCGATGACGGGCGCGCCGTATTCCTGCTGAAGCCGGTCGTTGCCGCCGATGTGATCGGGGTGATGGTGCGTGTTGAGAATCAGCGCCGGGTACAACTCGCGCCTTTTGAGCTCGCGAAGCACGACTTCCCCGTCTCCGGGATCGACGACAGTCGTTAGCCCCAGATCGTGATCGACGATCAGAAACGCGTAATTGTCCTTGAATTCGGGCACAAGCTCGATCGTGAACGACATGGGCAACCCTTCCGCTGGACGCCCCGCGCCCAGAAAAGCAATCAACTCTTGGATTTCGATAGCTATAAACTGTCTACGATTTGTGCTAAAAGAGCGTTAACGAAACGCAAGCCGTGGCCACTCTTTCCCGATGCAAACCGATTTTGCAGACCAAAAAAAATTTTATGCGGGCCGAACCGGCTCGGTTGTGCAAAAAATTTTGCGCGCCGGGGTCCGCAGGGCATGGCCCAACCTTGCAAACGAAAGCATCCTTGCTTTGAGCTGCGGGGAGCTTCTGATCGATCCCGCACAAGCCGTTTTTGGCCGCATGACCAGCGCTCAGGACGAAACGTTTTCCTGCCTTGTCGACTCCAGGGGCAAGCCTTTGGCCGATGGAAGCCGGGATCGCGTTGTGGCTCTGCACACGGACATTCAGGACTCTTTGCTGCGCGAAATATGGCGCGTACTCAAAGGCGAGGGCCGCCTTTTGCTGATCGTTCCGCACGCCGGGAGCTTTTGGGCATCAAGCTCCGCATCGCCTTTCGGCGAAGACCCTTCGTTTTCTCCCAAGCAAATCAAAACGCTGCTCAACAAAAACAATTTTCATGTCTATCCCGTCGGCAGCGCGCTTTTTACGCCTCCGGCGCTGGCCGCAGCATGGCCAGAACTAACTGAGAATATTGAAAAAATTATTTCGATTGCGCCGCTGTTCTATGGCGGCGCCCTGATCGTCGATGCGCAAAAAAGGATCTATGGAGCTGCAACATGCGGCGCAAAAAACGCCCGGCGCAAGGCCGAGACGATGATGCCTCCCCTGCCGTTGCCTATTTGAGGCCGAGGCTCAGGGAACAAGGCCACGGGCGATGAACGAAGGATTTTTGAACCCGGGCTTTTTGCCATACCGGAGCGGCTGGTTGTCAAGATCGAGGACGGCTCCGCCTGCTGCGCACAAAACCGCATGACCCGCAGCAATATCCCATTCCATGGTGTCGCCGAAGCGCGGATATAGATCCGCCTCGCCCGCAGCAATCATGCACAATTTAAGCGACGAGCCGACGCTCTTGCGTTCGGCGATTTTGCGGCCTTCGAGAAACTTGTCGAGCACGGGGGTATCGGCATGCGAACGGCTTATCAGAACCGTCAGGCCTTCGTCCGGGACCGAGCGGCACGAAATGCTGCGGCGAACGCCTTTCTCTATCACAAACGCCCCACAGCCTTGTGCGCCCGCGAACATAAGATCCAGCGCGGGGGCGTAGACAACGCCAAGGACGGGTTTTTCGTCTTCGATCAAGGCGATATTGACCGTGAACTCGTCGTTGCGACAGATGAACTCCCTGGTTCCGTCGAGCGAGTCCACAAGCACAAAACGGCGGCCAACAGCCGGGACCTTGCCGATGGCGAACTGTTCTTCGGTTACAACGGGGATACCGGGAACGTCATCATGCAATCCCCCGAGAATCTCGGCATCGGAGCTTGTGTCCGCCTCGGTTACAGGCGTGCCATCGGCTTTGATTTCGACATCGAAGCCCCGGTTATAGATTTTCATGATCGCCGCGCCGGCCTTGTAGCCCAGAGGAACGGCGACATCCAGAAAGCGTTTATATTCGGTG
>JAQUUS010000024.1 GCA_028693775.1 Alphaproteobacteria bacterium
GCATGTGTCCGGGCAGTCCGTATCGGTGCTCGGGCAGTCCGTATCCGATGGGCATGTGTCCGGGCAGTCCGTATCGGTGCTCGGGCAATCCGTATCTGACGGGCATGTGTCCGGGCAGTCCGTATCGGGAGTCGTATCGGTCGGAGTGTCCGGTGTCGTGTCGGGCGTGTCTGTATCAGTCGACGCAGGAACATCATTTGTCGAAACGTCACTGTAATGATGATGCGACGAACTTCCCGGTGTTTCGTTCAGATAGACAATTCCATGCTCGGACGGAGGCTGCCCCAAAGCGGCGCGGATCTCATCGACGTCGCGCGCATTGACGGCGTAACCATGCGAGGCCTGATAAAGGGAAACAACCGTCTTTTCCGCCGTCTCCGGAACAACAGTCTCGCTGACGGCAGGAACCGCCGCTTCGCTCACAACCGGAACGTCGGGCTGGATATCCGGAAGGGTCAGAGTCTCGTTCAACGTCGAATTATTGACGAGGCAGAACGGAGCCGTTGTGTTGTTGACTACGGTCGAAGCGGTGTCGTTTCCTCCAAACAGGAAATCTAGATGAAGCTTTTCGGCCAAGTTAGATAAAGCGTTCGTGTCGGCAACGCTTGCTGCGGCTTCGCCGATCATTTTTTCGACGACAACGCCGCCAAAAAAACTGCCCAGCATTCCGTAGACAGCGCCTCTCTTCGCTCCTTTTGCAAAAGAACTCACAACCCATCCGGAAGCACGGCCGTTTTTGGCATTGGCTTTGGATGTTTTATAGACATTCCTCGCTCCGCCTAGCATGCCGCCGCTGAAGGCTCCGGCTGCAACGGTCACGGAGAGGATAACGACCGGACTGGCCAATGCGGCAGGAGCGGTTGCCGCAAGCGCGGAAACAGCCGCCGCTTTGAAGAGCGTCCGGATACCGATGCCGGCGCCGAAGCCGACTGCGATTTCCGGCGCATGACGGGCAAGATGTGCGGCGCGTTTTCTGGCTTTGGAAACAAAAACTTCGGCGCGCGAAACCATGGGTTCGAACGCATGTACGGAATAATCGGAAAATACTTTGGGATTCGGCGGCACATATCCCGGAAAAACCGGATTCTTGTTAAAAGAAACTATGTTCGTCATCGAAATGCTCCTCAAAAATGAGACAATGGATACTCGATATAAAATCCGCCGTATCACCTTCAAGAAGTGCCTGTATTATGCATGCCGGCAGTCAGTACGCAATTGTATCTTCTATGTTTTGGAAGTGCTTCCGCGGCACAGGCAAAGCGCAAAGCACTCTTTTTCCATACATCGTCTTGACTCGCCTGCGTATTCCATCGGGAAAATCAAAAACGCTGCAAACAAAAAAAATTGCCCGGCTCCTGACGGGACCGGGCAATTTGGGTGTTTTGCTTCAATTATTCCGAAAATTACAGCTTCGGAATAATTGCATTCTTCGGAATGGGAAGGTTGTGCGCCTTCATGTACGCATACAAATTCTTGCCGAGAACGAAGGGCTCGTTTTTGTCGGGGGCATTCTGCGCCCCGCCACGGATCACACGCACATGGCCTGTGCCGCTGTCGTCGTTATTATAATATGTACGATGGTCGGACCAATCGCCGCGATCATGCAGGCTGCTATAGTCGTGTCCCGAACCGTGCCCGAAATGATGGTGGCCATCGGCAACCGGCTCGGGCATATGCGTTCTCACAAACGTTTCGGTATCGACGATCTCATCCGGAATAAGTGCTTGCGGCACAAGACACTGGTCGGATGCAAAAGCCGTAGGGCTCGCCGCCTTGGCAGCCTCGGTGCTTTCCTTGAGATTGGTGACGATGTTCGAACCAGCTTCGTATCCGCCGATCACGATGTTCGTCAATTCGTAGGCCACTCCTGCCGACACGATGCCGAATGCCGCGCCGATTGCAGCGCTCTTTAATGCAGCGGCAAGATTCACTTTTTTATTGAGGTGATTGTCCTTGATGAACTTTCTCTGTCCCGCATAGGAACGCGCAGCCGCCATAATGCCACCGACCATGCCACCCAATACAATCGGGGCTACAATCAGCGATGCCGAAGGCATAACGGCTGCAGCGGTTGCCACGGCAACCGGAGCCAGAATGGTTCGGAGAGCGATACCGAGCGCAACGTTGGCGAGAAGAACCTGCGCCGCATGCCCTCCAGTGAGCTTGGCGCTCTCCTTAAAACCTTCATCGACACTGAGCGGCGGCGGCGCGGCCGCAGCAGCCGAACCTCCGGCAGGACCTGAAGACGCTGAACCGGCCGGCGGCGGAGAACCCGGCACAGGCGCAGAAGCTCCGGGTGCAGGTGTGGACGTTTGGGCCGTTCCGCCGGAAACCGGTTGAGGTCCGGGCGGTGGAGAAGCCGTTTGCGCCGACGACGGACCCGAACTCGTCGAGGGTGCTGTCGAAGCGTTAGCGGCGTTTGAGGGCTGAGTCTGCGCTGTATAGTATTGCGCAAGATCGTCAGCCGCTTTTTGCACGGCTTGCTTGGCGGCATTGACCTCGGTCTGCGCGGCATCAATCGCGGCTTTATTCGCACCCGCTTGTTCGCCCTTGAGCAAGGCCTCCGCTGCGGTTAGCTTTGTTTTGGCATCTACCAATGCCCTGCTGAGATCCTGTTCCAAAGACATATGCAATCCTGCCTATTCAATATTTCTTATCTCTTTGACGAATCCGATCTGCGGATACGGTCCTTTTCCAAGCTTTGCTACACCCTGGCTTTTGGACTTACCATATTATTTTTGCACACCTTTTTATTATGCCCAGTTTCTCACAAAATGGTTTAAAAATCCAATTATTGAATTATTTTCGTTAGTTACTTGTTTGGGCGTTAACCATAGCGCTTTTCGGCAGCCTCCAGAAAAACAGATTCTCCAAAGAGATACGCAAATCCCCAGCAAGGCCTCCTTAACGCTTTTCTCAAAGTATATTAGGTAAAAAAAGCAGCCTGCGGCCATTTATCGCCGTGTTTCCAAGCCAAAAACAGTGCGATTGAGGAATGCGCCCGTGTGGACTACAAGCATGTCATGACTCATCAGGCATTTCTCGGAATCGAAAAATCTTATACAGGCCGCCGCTGGATCGGCCGCGACTATGACGAACGCACAGCGCTGGCTCTAAGCCAACGCCTCGGCGTTTCGGACGTCATTGCCCGCTGCATGAATGCGCGAGGCATCGGATTGGAGGACGCGCAAGAGTTTCTCGATCCCAAACTGCGCGATTCCATGCCGAACCCAAGCTCGTTCAAGGATATGGACAAGGCCGCTGCGCGCTTTGCGGAAGCCGTCAAGACGGGCGAAGCCATGGCCGTCTTCGGCGATTACGATGTGGACGGCGCAACTTCGTCGGCGCTTCTCATTCGTTTCGCAAAAGCTTTGGGGATCTCTCTCAGGCTTTATGTTCCGGACAGGCTCAAGGAAGGTTATGGACCAAACAGCGCGGCCATGACGGCTTTGGCCAAGGAAGGCATTCGCCTCGTTCTCTGCGTGGACTGCGGCACAACGGCCTACGAAGCTCTCGAAACCGCAAAGAGCGAAGGCATGGATGTGATCGTTCTCGACCATCATGCTTCCGAACCGGCTTTGCCGCCTGCCGTCGCTCTGGTCAATCCGAGCCGCATCGACGAAAACGGAACCTTTAGTTATCTCGCCGCCGTGGGCGTGACCTATCTGTTCGTCATCGCCGCCAACCGTTCGCTCAGAAACGCAGGGTATTATACCGCCGAACGCCCGCAACCCGACCTGATGCGCTGGCTCGATCTTGTCGCCATGGGCACGGTTTGCGATGCCGTCAAACTGACCGGCCTCAACCGCGCGCTGGTTGCGCAAGGATTGAAGATCGCTGCGCAGAAACACAATCCCGGAATCGCGGCCCTTGCGCAAACAGCAGGCGTTCGAACCATGGATGCCTATGCCGCCGGGTTTATGCTCGGCCCTCGCATCAATGCCGGAGGACGCATCGGCGAATCCGATCTGGGCGCAAAGCTTCTTTCGACCGAAGATCCCTCCGAAGCGGAAGCGCTCGCCCGCCGCATGAACGATCTGAACGCAGAACGCCGGGGCATTGAGGCCGACGTTCTGGCCGAAGCCGAACGGATGGTGCAAACCGAATCCCTGCCGATGGTTTTTGTCGCTTCCGACAACTGGCATCCCGGCGTCATCGGCATCGTCGCTTCGCGCCTCAAAGACAAATTCCGGCATCCGGCGCTCGTCGTTTCGCTTGACGGCGACATCGGCAAAGGATCAGGACGTTCGATCGGCAATATCGATCTCGGCGCGCACGTCATCGCCGCAAGGCAGGCCGGGCTTCTGATCAACGGCGGCGGACATAAAATGGCCGCCGGATTAACCGTCGACCGCGCAAAGCTCGACGCGCTTCGCGATTTCCTTGCCGAACGCATCGGCAAGCAGATGGAAGAAGACCCCCTTGTTCCAACACTGACCCTGGACGGGCTTGTCGCGGGGCCTGCGTTGCAGCCAGAGTTTTTGAAACAGATCGAAAGGCTCGGACCTTTCGGTTCGGGAAACTCGGAACCCCGCTTCGCCCTTGCCGACTGCAAGATCGTTCGTGCGGACGTTGTCGGCGAAAAACACGTTAGCGTCGTTTTCACGCAAGGCGGCGCACGCCTGAGGGGTATTGCGTTTCGCGCCATGGAAAACGAACTGGGACAAGCCCTTCTGAAAGGCGGCGACCGCCTGTACCTCGCAGGGCATGTGCGCGGCGACGAATGGCAGGGCCAAATGCGCATTCAACTGCATATTAGCGATGCCGCGGCGGCCACCTAGCGAATCCCTTGGATTGCCCTGAAATCTATGGCAGAAATAACGGCATGACTGAAAACGCTCATCTTCCTCCGCTTGCTTGCGTCGTCCTTGCCGCCGGTTTGGGCACGCGTATGAAATCCGAACTCCCGAAGGTTTTGCATCCGGTCGCGGGCATTCCCATGCTCACGCATGTCTTGAACGTTTGCAAAGAAACAAAGCCGGAGCATATCGTCGTCGTTGTCGGACCCGACGCTTCGGAAATCGAAAAGGTCGCGGCGCCCTATCGCTGCTTCGTTCAGCAAAAACCTCTCGGCACAGGAGATGCCGTCAAGGCCGTGCGCAAGGCTTTGGTCGATTTCGCGGGAGACGTCATTGTTTTGTTCGGCGACGGGCCGCTGATCAGGCCTGAATCCCTCCTCCTTATGCAGGAACATCGCCGGAAAACCGGTGCAGCCGTTGTAGTCGCAGGCTTTACGCCCGACAACCCCGCCTCTTACGGACGCCTGATTATCGACGAAACAGGCAATCTTTCGGAAATCGTGGAGGCCTCGGAAACGACGCCCGAACAAAACGCCATACGTCTTTGCAACGGCGGCGTTATGCTGTTTGATTCAGGCAAGCTTTGGCCCATGCTCGACCAGCTGCGCGACGATAACGCCAAACAAGAGTTCTTCCTCACCGATTGCGTCGCCCTCGCCCAGCAAAACGGCGAGGCCAGCGTCGTTCTTATCATTTCGGAAGACGAGGTTCTGGGCATCAACACGCGCGTCGAACTCGCGCAAGCCGAAAAGCTCATGCAACAGCGTCTGCGCAAAAAGGCCATGCTCGGCGGCGTGACCATGATCGATCCCGACAGCGTATTCCTGTCCGCCGACACCAGATTCGGTCGCGACATTGTGATCGCACCGCACGTTATAATCGGACCCGGAGTCGAAATCGCGGACAAGGTTGAAATCCGCGCCTTCACCCACATCGAACACGTCAGGATTGAAAGCGAGGCGATTGTCGGTCCCTTTGCGCGTATCCGGCCTCATTCGCATATCGGCGCTCAGGCGCATATCGGGAATTTCGTCGAGATCAAGAACAGCGTCATCAATCCCGGCGCCAAGGTAAACCATCTTTCCTATGTCGGCGATTCAGACGTCGGCACCAAGGCCAACATCGGCGCGGGCACGATTACCGCCAACTATGACGGGTTTAACAAAAATCACACCGATATCGGCGCAGGCGCTTCCATCGGATCGAACGTCGTTTTGGTCGCCCCGGTCAAGGTCGGCGACGGGGCTCAGGTCGCGGCCGGAAGCGTTATTACCAAGGAAGTTCCGCCGGATGCCCTCGCTTTTGCCCGCGCCAAACAGGAAAACAAGGCCGGATGGGCCGCCAGATTGAGGGCAAACAAGGCGAAAAAGTAAGAAAAACAGACTTTTTCTCAATAAAACTTGACATTCAGGCCCTTTTTCGGGACATTGCGCCCCTTCCCGCTCTCCAAACCGGATAGCCGGGGTTTTTACGGCGGCGCGCCGATTTAAGAATTCAGGATAGAACGCTATGGCAAAAACAAAGAACGATATCAAGCTGGTCAGCTCCGCCAACACGGGCTTCTTCTATGTCACCAAGAAGAACCCCAAGAACAATACCAACAAGCTGGAACTGAAAAAGTACGATCCCGTCGTGCGCAAGCACGTCGCCTTCAAGGAAGGCAAGATCAAGGAATCGAAGAAGTCCTAAGCTTCGCTTCTTTTGTATCTTGAGCGAATCGATTGCATCGCCCGCCGGATCGGCGGGCGTTTTGCTGTGCGCCGTACGCACGCATTCCGTCAATAGAAAAAACCGCCGCCCCACCGGGCAAAAATCCGACGGACGCCCTCGAACAAAAAAACGGGCTCCGGTAACATTTTGTTGTCAAAGTTGATTTCAGTCTCGCAGAGTTTGACCTATTCTATCGGTCATATTCACACCTCGGAGGAACAACATGTGCGGCATTGTGGGAATGGTTGGGAAACGCGACGTTGCGTCTTTTCTTTTGGACGGACTCCGCAGGCTTGAATATCGCGGCTATGACAGCGCAGGCATCGCAACCGTTGTCGGCGGCAAAATCGAACGGCGCCGCGCCGAAGGCAAGCTCGACGCTCTGGCCGGGCGTTTGAAGGATCAGCCCCTGCCCGGTCATATCGGCATCGGCCACACCCGCTGGGCCACGCACGGCAAGCCGACGGAAACCAACGCGCATCCCCATGCGACCGATCTGGCCGCCGTGGTGCATAACGGCATTATCGAGAACTATCGCGAACTCCGCGACGAGTTGAAGGCGAAGGGATGCGTGTTCACTTCCGAAACGGATACCGAGGTTATCGCGCATTTGGTCTCGGACTACTTGCGCCAGAAAATGACCCCGCAACAGGCCCTTTCGGCCTCTCTCAAACGGATGCGCGGGGCTTTCGCCATCGGCGTCATTTTTGCGGGCCGCGAAGACCTGCTGATCGCCGCGCGGCGCGGCAGCCCCCTTGCCCTCGGCTACGGCGACGGCGAGATGTATCTCGGCTCCGACGCGCTGGCCCTTGCCCCTCAAACAAACCGCATCGCCTATCTCGAAGAAGACGACTGGGCCGAAATTTATGCCGACAAAATCATCGTGCATGACTCTACCGACAAGATCGTCGAACGCAACATCATGACAACAAACCTCTCCGGAGCCATGATCGGCAAAGGCGAATATCGCCATTTCATGCTCAAGGAAATTTTCGAGCAGCCCACGGTGATCGGGTATACGCTCGCGCAACTGGCCTCTCCCGACGACGCGTTGACCATGCCGGACCTTCCGTTCGACTGGAAGACCGTGCCGCGCCTGACCATCGTCGCCTGTGGAACCGCCTCCTATGCGGGAGTGGTCGGCAAATACTGGTTTGAACAGCTGGCCAAGCTTCCGGTCGAAATCGACATCGCTTCGGAATTCCGTTATCGCGAAGCCCCCATGCCTGAGGGCGGCGTTACCGTTGTCGTCTCGCAATCGGGCGAAACAGCCGATACGCTGGCCGCGCTCAATTACGCCAAGGCTCAGGGACAAAAGATTCTTTCCATCGTCAACGTGCCGCAGAGCTCTATCGCACGCGCGTCGGATGCAGTCATTCCCACGCTGGCGGGCCCCGAAATCGGCGTGGCCTCGACCACGGCCTTCACGACCCAGTTGACCGTCATGCTCTGCCTCGCGCTTGCAGCCGCCGAAGCACGCAAAACGCTTCCTGCGGCGCGCATCAAGGAGATCCTGAAAGCTCTCCATGAGGTGCCCTCGCATATCAACGCCATCCTGCGCGACGAAAACCGCCTTGAGGAACTCGCCCAGCACTTCAGCGAAGCGACCGACGTTCTGTATCTGGGCCGTGGGCTTTTGTACCCCATCGCCATGGAAGGAGCGCTGAAGCTCAAGGAAATTTCGTACATCCACGCCGAAGGCTATCCGGCGGGCGAAATGAAGCACGGCCCCATCGCACTCGTGGACGAAAATCTTCCCGCCGTTTTCCTCGCGCCGAGCGATGCGCTCTACGAAAAAACGATTTCGAACGTTCAGGAAGTCGCGGCGCGCAACGGCAAGGTTGTCTTTGTGTCCGACAAGGACGGGCTTGCGCACGTCGGAGCCAAGACGTTCGCGACCATCGAGGTTCCCGCTGCGGATCCCGTCGTCGCGCCGCTTCTCTATGTCATCCCCTTGCAGCTTCTGGCCTACCATACAGCCATCGCCAAAGGCACGGATGTGGACCAGCCGCGCAATCTGGCCAAGAGCGTGACCGTGGAATAAACGAAGCGTTTCCGGGAAAAGCGAGCGTTACATCGATTTTATCGATTACATAAAATGACATTTTTTCTATGTCATAAAATGTAGTGTAACTTTTTATTACACGAATGTTACACGCCCCTGCCCGCGACGGGTGCGCACGACAGAGCGTCTGCTAAAAAGGCACGGCACGGACATTAAAAAACAGGCGAAGGCACCTTACGCTTCGGGCGTATCGAGGCCGTAGGCCGTATGCAACGAACGAAGGGCAAGTTCGGTATATTCGTCGTCGATCAGAACCGATGTGTTGATTTCGGACGTTTCGATCACGAGGATGTTGATGCCCTTGGCCGCCAGCGTTTCGAACATCGTCGCGGCAACGCCCACATGATTGCGCATGCCGATGCCGACCAGCGAAATCTTTGTGACGTTTTTGTGCGAAAGAAGCTCTTTATAGGCTATCGAGGGTTTTTCGTCAGTCAGCACCTTGATGGCCCGGTCGAAATCGGTCTTTCCGACGGTAAAGGAAAGGTCAGTCACGCCGTTGCTCGACGCCGTCTGGACGATCATATCGACGTTGATGCCCGCATGCGCAAGGGGAACGAAGATTTTCGCGGCAATCCCCGGTTTGTCAGCGATCCCCGTAAGAGTAATCTGGGCTTCGTCGCGCGTATGGGCGATACCTGTAACGGGATTCTCTTCCATTTTTTCGTTTCCTTCTGCAACCAGTGTGCCCGGCAGATCGCTGCCGATTTCGTTGGCAAATGTGGACAAAACCTGAACCGGCATGCGAAACCGCATCGCCATCTCGACGGAGCGCACCTGAAGCACTTTCGCCCCGAGCGACGCCAGTTCAAGCATTTCTTCGTATGACACGCGTTTCATTTTGCGCGCGCGATCGCAAATGCGCGGATCGGTCGTGTAGACGCCGTCGACGTCGGTGTAGATGTCGCACCGGTCCGCCTTCAGCGCCACGGCCAAAGCCACCGCCGAGGTGTCCGAACCGCCGCGTCCCAGCGTGGTGATGCGGCCTTCGTCGGAGATGCCTTGAAACCCGGCCACAACGCCGACTTCCCCGCGATCGAGGCTCTCGCGCAGATCCTTCGCCTCTATGTTCAGGATGCGGGCCTTGCCATGGGTTGCA
Source organism: Alphaproteobacteria bacterium (assembly GCA_028693775.1). Taxonomy (GTDB): domain Bacteria; phylum Pseudomonadota; class Alphaproteobacteria; order UBA9219; family UBA9219; genus CAIXLI01. The sequence goes on from JAQUUS010000024.1 coordinate 9,674, forward strand.
TCGGTATGCATCCCCACCTGCCAGCCTTGCCACGACCGCGCGTTGAGTCCGCGCTGCTGCAATGCAAGAGCCATGAGCCCGGACGACACCTGTTCGCCCGTCGACACGACGGCGTCGTGCTCGCGCTGATCGTACCGGGCCGAGATCGACCGGCAATAACTGATCAACTGATCGGTCGACCCCGCCATGGCTGAAACGACAACCGCGACCTTGTTGCCTCTATGGAGTTCGGCAGCTACTTTCGCTGCGGCGTTTTTTATGCGATCTATGTCGCCGACGGACGTTCCGCCGAATTTCATGACAATAAGGGACATGACTATTTCAAACCTACTTTAGACATGAAATGACTGTGAACCGGGAGTATTATTCATTCAGCCACACTGCACAAGAGGGATCATGACATTTTCGGCCAGTGTCGATTTAGATGAAATCCAACGTTTCTCCGGCCACACTCAGGACTGGTGGAACGACCGTGGGGTTTGGAGCCCTTTGCATAAGCTCAACCCCGCCCGGCTGGACTACATCCGGTCCATGGCCTGCAATTACTTTGGAATTACCCCAAAAAACAAAAAAGGGTTCGGCCGCCTTTCGGTTCTCGACATCGGCTGCGGCGGCGGGCTTGCCAGTGAGCCGCTGGCTGAATGGGGTGCCAAGGTCACAGGCATCGACGCCTCGCCCAAGGCTATCGACGCCGCCCGCGCGCATGCGCGCGGTAAAAAACTTAAAATCGAATACCTTGCCGTCAGCGCCGAAGATATGGCCCGCAAGAAACGGCGTTTCGATATGGTCCTCGCCCTCGAAATTCTGGAACACGTCGCGGACATGGATTCGCTGCTTGCAAGCATCGCCGCCCTGCTCAACCCCGGCGGGATAGCCCTGTTCTCGACCGTCAATCGCACAACCAGAAGTTATCTTTTCGGGATCGTCGCCGCCGAATATATTCTGGGATGGGTTCCCCCGGGCATGCACGACTGGAACAAATTCGTCCGCCCATCGGAACTTGCCGGGCGGCTGCAAAAGGCCGGGCTGGAGCTCGACGACCTGACGGGTCTCGTTTACCATCCTCTCAGCGACCGGTTTTCCCTGCAAAAGGGCCGCGTTGACCTGAATTACATGGCCGCCGCCGTCAAACCCCGCAAAAAATAATTGCTCTTGGCCCTTTTGGCTCTTGGCTGATATACTAATCGCGTCTTTTTTTATGTCTGACTTGAGGTTTTTCGAATGAACGCGCCCGATTACAAAATCAAGGACATCGCCCTCGCCGACTGGGGCCGCAAGGAAATCGCCATCGCCGAAACCGAAATGCCGGGGCTCATGGCCGTTCGCGAGGAATACGGAGCTCAAAAACCGCTCAAGGGCGCGCGCATCGCAGGCTCTTTGCACATGACGATCCAGACGGCCGTCCTGATCGAAACGCTCATTCACCTCGGCGCGGAAGTGCGCTGGTCTTCGTGCAATATTTTCTCGACCCAAGATCATGCGGCGGCGGCCATGGCGGCTTCTGGCGTTCCCGTTTTCGCGTGGAAAGGCGAAACGGAAGAAGACTATGTTTGGTGCATGGATCAAACAATTGTTGGCCCCAACGGATGGCATCCGAATATGCTGCTTGACGACGGCGGCGATCTTACGGCCCGC
>JAQUUS010000283.1 GCA_028693775.1 Alphaproteobacteria bacterium
GCTGCTGTCGAGCTTCGCCTGCGCCATCCCGGCCATCATGGCCACGCGCGTCATCGACAACCGCCGCGACCGGCTGACCACCATCCTCATCGCACCCCTCATGGCCTGCTCGGCGCGCATTCCCGTCTATACGCTCATCATAGGAGCCTTCATCCCCGCGCGGCGCGTGTGGGGCTTCCAGCTTCAGGGCCTCACGATGTTCGCGCTCTATGCCCTGGGCATTTCGAGCGCGCTGATCGCCTCCTTTTTGTTGCGCCGGACCTTATGGAGAAACATCCCGACGGAGCCTTTCCTGATGGAGCTCCCGGACTACAAAATGCCCAACGTGCGCAGCATCTTTTTCGGCCTTTTGCAACGAGCGAAGATCTTCCTGAAGCGCGCCGGAACGACGATTGCGGCCATGATGGTCGTCATCTGGTTCCTCGCCTCGTTCCCCAAAGCGCCGGTGAACGCGCCCGAACCGCCCATCTCCTACAGCTACGCCGCCCGCATCGGAAAAGCCCTCGAGCCCGTCTTCAAGCCCATCGGCTTCAACTGGCAAATCAACGTCGCGCTGATCCCCAGCATGGCGGCGCGTGAAGTCGCCGTGGCGGCGCTGGCGACCGTCTATTCGGTCGAGAACGAAGCCGCAAGCGACGCGACGCTCCACAAAACGCTGTCCCACAAATGGAGCCTCGCCACGGCGCTTTCCCTCCTTGTGTGGTACGTCTTCGCGCCGCAGTGCGCCTCGACGCTGCTCCTGATCCGCAAGGAAACGGGATCGTCCAAATGGATGGCGTTTTCGTTCGCCTACATGCTGGCGCTCGCCTATATCGCCGCGTTCGTCGTCTACCGCACGACGCTGGCCCTGACGGCATAAAAAAACCGCACACCCCGAGGCATGCGGTTTTTTAAAAACTCCCGGACCGTTATGACGCCTTGCGCCTCTTGCGCGAAGCGGCGCCCAAAAGAGCCAGCCCCGGCATCAACATCAAAGCCGACGGAGGAAGCGGCGCCGCAACCGTCTGAAGGGTGATCGTTAAATGACTGCAGGAACACGCCATGACCGCAGCCAGAAAACGCGCCTTGAAATACAGAACATAGTCGCTGAGCGAATTGTCGATGACGATCTGGCTTTGCACCGTATTGTCCGTCCAGAAGCCTCCGAGCGAAGCGGAAAGATACGCCGTCGCAGGGAACTTGAGCTTGGAGAGATCGAACCCGACATCTTCGAGCCCCGAAACGTATCCGGCATCCACGTTTGTGGCCGTCAGCGTCAGAACAAGCTTGGTATGAGCGTCCACGCCGCCGAACAACTTGATGTTTTTAACGGAAACGCCCTGAATGTAAGTATCGTACACAGTTTCCGATACATTCGGCCCGACCGTTCCGACATTGATCGTTGCAGCGCGCGCGCCGGAAACAAACGACACAACAAAAACAAGGCCCGCAAGAATTCGATAAAAATGCTTCATCTAAAAAACCTTTCGTATTAAATCGAGCGAAACAACTAAAAAACTGCCGCCTGTCTCCTCAAATCCCAAAAATATGCCCGCACGAAGCGGGCATACATGTCTTCTTCCGCCAAGGGCAAGCCTTGCGTTAAGCCCTCTTGCGCTTCCGAACGCCAAACAGGCCCGCCGTTCCGGCAAAGAACAGGAACGCAGCCGGAGGCAAAGGAACCGAGGAAACCGCCCAGGAAACGTTCGCCGGGCCGCAGCCTGCAAGAACCGCCTGCAAGAGAGCCTGGAACTGCACAACGTTGCTGGTGTAATTCGTAATGGTCACGGTGCCTTCCAAAGCCGTCAGCGCAGCTTCGGAAATAATGAGGAAGGTCGAAGGAAAATAGGTTCCGGGAATCGAAGCGGACGTAAAGCCGGAGGGAAGAAGCATCCCCGTCGCAGCGGCGAACGAAACTTCCGTCGGATCGGTCACGCCGACCGCACCGCCCGAAAGATACGCATACGCAGCCGTGTTGTAGCTATAGGTCAGGACGATCTTGGTCATGCCGGAGAGATAGCCGGTCAGGGTATCGCCAGCCATCGGCGAGCTGATGGTATATCCCGTAAGAAAATCGCCCGTGGCTTCGTCATAGAGAGTCGTGGGAGACGACGCAGAGCTCGGATCGGCAAGTGTGCTGATCTGCATTGCCTCGGCGGGCAACGAATAGGTCATTCCAGCAACGAGCGCAGCGACAAGATAGGAAAACAACTTCATGACAAAAACCCCAACAACTCATGGTTTATGCCGAACAACCACGTCCGGCAGACTTCCGGTCCCATTGAGAACCGGGCACACTCGGAAACACAGAAAGTAACAGGAACGCAGGTCCGGTGCAATACTTTCTAAAAACAGTACTATTTCGATTAACCATTAAGGATAATTGCTTCGTATCCTAGAAGGCCTGTTCCCTCCTCAAAAGGGTAGGAACGGTTTTAAGCATAATGACAATATCGAGCCAAAGGCTCCAGTTACGGGCATACCAGGCTTCGAGATCGACACGTTCCTTGAAAGTTAACTGGCTCCGGC
>JAQUUS010000025.1 GCA_028693775.1 Alphaproteobacteria bacterium
GTTTGTTAGACCTAAAAACGGTCGTTTTTTGCCCCTTTTGGCTTAAAACCGCTTGGTATTTCCGGGCGGACGAAGACGGCTGCTCAATATAATTTTGGGAAAAATTCCCGAATCAAAAAGCCCTTCCGAAAAGGAAGGGCTTTTGACGATGGGGATCTGAATGGGGACCTTATAGTCGGCCACGTCTTTCCCTCAATATTTTTTTGCCTTCCTTAAAGCTTGAAGGTTTGCGTTTCCGCCGGGGCGGTCGTTTTTTGCTGTTGGAGCTTCAAGGCGTCCATGAAGTCCTCTTCGAAGTAGCGTGCGAGTTTCGTGTGACCCGTTTCCTCCAGGATTTGGGCAAGGCGTTGGATGGCTTCGGGGGAGCTTTTTTTGTTCTGGGCGAAGCACAGGCGCAGTTCAGTATGCGTAGCGCCGTTCTTTTCTTCCCAGCCGAGTTCTTTCTCGACGCAATCAAGGACGTCGAAACCGAATTTTACTCCGTTTTTGCCTTCGATTATTTGGGCCATACTGTCTCTCAAGTCGAGGTTGTATGACATGTCGCTAAACGAGATAAGCATGTCCAACGACTTGCGGCTGATGATCGACTTCGCTCTCTTGATCTTGTCTATTGGAGAGACCGTGACAGGGCCCGTTCTGACCATGATGTCGGACTGTTCGACGATGTTTTTCTGGACAACGGCAGTGGCGGTTACGGCGTCGATGAACTCTTCCAGCGAAAACGAATATTTCTTCTTCTTGTATTCGATCATAAATAGGGTTCCTTTTAATAAATTCGCTGTCTTCTTATAGCCCAAACAATGCCGCCTTCAACGACGATTTATGCTTTCAATGCCGGGGATGGTTAATTTCGGTTCCGGCGCGGTCGGAATCGCCTTCCCTTGGTGAAAATTAACAAGTAAGTTGGTGAAAACACTGGATTCGCATTGAGGTTGTTATGGAACGTCAGACCAAGGTTCTTATCATCGGAGGCGGCCCCGCCGGGTATACGGCGGCGATTTATGCGGCGCGCGATCAGCTCAAGCCCATTCTTGTTCAAGGTATGCAGCCGGGCGGGCAGTTGACCATCACTTCCGAAATCGAGAACTTTCCCGGTTTTGCGGAACCCGTTATGGGGCCTCAGCTCATGGAGCAGATGGCGGCGCAGGCGACCCGCGTCGGCGCGGAAATTCTTTCCGATACCATTGTGGACGTCGATTTGAGCAAAAGGCCCTTCGTGTGCAAGGGCGAGGGGGGCGATACCTATATCGCCGACACCGTGATCGTGGCCACGGGCGCTCAGGCGCGTTGGCTCGGGTTGCCGAGCGAGAAAAAGTTTTGGGGCTTCGGCGTTTCGGGATGCGCAACGTGCGACGGGTTTTTCTATCGCGGCAAGGAGATTGCCGTTGTCGGCGGCGGCAATGCCGCCCTTGAGGAGGCTCTTTATCTGACCCGCTTTGCCAGCAAGGTGACCCTCATTCATCGCCGCGATGCGTTCCGCGCCGAAAAGACCCTTCAGGAAGAGGCTCTGAAGCATGAAAAAATCGCTGTCGTTTGGGATAGCGTGATCGACGAGGTTGTGGGCGACGAAAAACCGGCCCTTTCGGTCACGGGCGTGCGGCTCCGCAACGTCAAAACGAACGAGACGACCGTTCTTCGCGTGGCGGGGCTCTTTGTCGCCATCGGCCATACGCCTGCGACCAAGATTTTCGAGGGCAAGCTGGATATGGACAAGGAAGGCTATTTGCTGACCAGGCCCGACAGCACCGCCACCAACGTCCCGGGCGTTTTCGCCGCAGGCGACGTGAAGGACAAGGTTTTCCGCCAGGCGATCACCGCTGCCGCAGGCGGGTGCATGGCCGCGCTGGAGGCTCAAAAATATCTGGCGGCCCACAAAGAATCCGGGCATTCTCTCTGAACCCCCGACCGTTTTGCCGCGAGGAGCGTTATGTACGTTTACGTTAAAAAGATGCTTCTTCCCGACGAACACATTGTTCATATGGGCACGTTGCACTGGATTGTTCTTTTGCCCGGTCTTTTCACGACGATCATCGCCACTATTTTCGCGTTTTCCAGCGATGCGCTCGCGGTGCGCGTTTTCGGCCCCACGTTCGGCGCGCCGGTCGGGCATATCCTGACGGGTGTCGCCTTGTTCTTTTCGGTCATCGGCTTTTTTCACATGATCATCGCCATGATTCGCCAGTCGGCCACCGAGCTCGCCATTACCAACAAGCGGCTCATCGCCAAGTACGGCCTTGTTTCGCGCAATACCTTCGAGATTATGGCCAACCGCGTCACGGGCGCGAATTTCGACCAGACGATCATGGGAAGGCTTTTGGGCTACGGCACTATCATGGTTCACGGCGCGGGCGGCGATACTTCGCCGTTCGATCTCGTTTCCAATCCTCAGGCGTTTCATAGCGCGCTGATGTCGGTTGTTGGCAAAAAGAACAACGCGCCGCTTTTCTAAAAACGCTTCGCCTCAGGGCGTTTCGCTGCCGGCGGCCGCGTAGGTCGTGGCGCCTTCGGCGGGCGTTCCGTCAATAATCACCGAACCCAGAGGCTTCAGGACTTGCCGCTCGGCTGTCCGGTTGGTTTCTTTCGTCAGCGGCGGCATTCCCAGAAGCGGTGCGATTTGGCAGATCACGTTGTTGACCGTCGGTGCGACGACCCAGCCGCCCGTTGCGAACCCGTAGGTCTTGGCGTTGCCTTTGGGGTCGTCAAGGATCGCGAAGACGATGTATCGCGGCGCGTTGATCGGGAAGGTCCCCAGAAACGACGACAGGCGCGCGTTTTCCATGTATTTCTTGCGGGAACTCGATTTTTGCGCCGTGCCCGTCTTGCCGCCGACAAGATAGCCTTCGACGTTCGCTTTCTTGGCGGTTCCGTGCGTGACGACCAGCCGCATCAGTCCGCGCATGATTGCCGAGGTGTGCGGCGAGATCACCGTGTCGACGTCGGGTTCGTATGACGCATCGCGCTTGATCAGCGTCGGGTGGACCGGGTGCCCGTCGTTGACGACGGTTGCTACCGCAGACACCAGCTGCACCGCGTTGACCGCGATGCCTTGCCCGAACGAGGCGGTCATTGTGGTCGCTTCGCTCCAGTCCTTTGCCGAAGGAACCAGCGGCGTGCCGACTTCGGGGATTTCGAGCGGCTGCCGGTCGATGAGGCCCAGCCGCGTCAGGAACGCCCGCTGGCGTTCGCCGCCGAAGCGTTGCGCCATGCGCGCCGAGCCGATATTCGACGAGTGCGTGAAGATTTCGGCCACGTTGAGGTTGCGGTCTTCCTTCTCGAAATCCCGGATCGTGTGGCGGCCGATTTCAAGCGGATGCGTCGTGTCGTAGATGTCCGACAGCCGCGCCGAGCCGGAGTCGAGCGCGTAGGCTGTGTTGAAGATCTTGAAGGTCGAGCCCATTTCGTAGACGCCCAGCGTCGCGCGGTTGAACATCTGTTTGTCGTTGGCGCTTCCCGCGCGGCTGGGGTCGAAATCGGGCAGCGAGACAAGGCTCAGAAGTTCGCCTGTGCGGATGTCCATGACAATTCCTGCAGCTGCTTGCGCGCGGTAGGCTTTCATGGCCGCCTGAAGCTCGCGTCTCATGATCGACTGTACCCGCAGGTCCACGGCCAGCGTCAGCGGTTGCGGATTGTCGTCGAGCCGCTCGTCCATCGTTTTTTCGATCCCGGCCAGCCCTCTGTTGTCGATGTCGCTGTAGCCCACAACATGCGCTGTCAGGTTCCCGGCCGGGTAGATCCGGTGTTCGTCGGGCAGGAAGTTTACGCCCGCAATGCCGAGCCGGTTCACTTCGTTATGCTGCCTAGGGGTCAGGTGCCGCCGGATGATCGTGCAGTGCTTGCCGTTGCGCAGATCTTCGCCCAGCTTCTTCGCGTTGAGGTCGGGCAGGGCCGAGAGCAGCTTTTTCGCCGCTTCGTCGGCGTCGATGATCGCGCGCGAATCCACGCACAGCGACGTTGTAGGCAACGAGGTTGCGAGCACCGTTCCGTTTCGGTCCGTTATGTCGGCGCGCGCAATCGGCGTATCGCTTGAGCGCGCGACCGTCGTTTGGGGGTCGCCGAAGAGAGTCAGGTAGCCGAGCCGCGCGCCGATCAGAACCCATGCCGCTGCAAAGCACAGAAACACCACGCTCAGGCGCGCTTTCGCCAGCGTCAGCGCCTGTTCGCGCGGCGTTGAGAGCCGATGCCTTTTGGGAAAGGAGAAGAGGCCGGGAAGGTTGGGCTGGGAAGTGTTTTCCGATCCGGGAAACCGCCACTTCTTCATGGTTCGATGCCCAGCTTTCCGAGCATGGCGCCGATCTTGTCGATTTTGACGGCGGGTTTCGAATGCTGCATCGTCATGTGATCGTTGATGCGGCCAGCGTTAAGCGCGGCCAGCATGCGGTCGCGCTCGGTTCTCGGCCTGTCTTCGGATACCCGCGTTGCCGCGCGCTTGACCGGGACCGGTTTCGCTTGCGCCGTCATGACCGGCGCTTCGATCCCGTCGCGCATCGGCACGACGGCGTTGAAGTTCTCCAGCGACGCCACATGCGAGGTTTCGGTCGCTTTCATCCCGAGATAACGCCGCGCATCGGCTTCGATCCGCTCGGGGTTCGATTGATAGACCCATTCGGCTTTCAGGACGTGAATGCTTTTTTGCTCCGCTTCGATTTCGGCGGTCAGCTTGTGCAGCTCGACGTCAAGCGCGTTGACGCGGTCGCTTGTCCGGTAGAGCATTGCGCTCGACGCGATGATCATTGCGATCCAGAACAGAAGGGACGAGTATGAACGGATCATATCGCCTCCTTTCCGGCCGGAGCGTCGGTGCGCTCCGCAACGCGCAGCTTGGCCGAGCGCGCACGCGGATTTGCCGCGCATTCCTCTTCGGTCGGCGTTTGGGGCTTGTTCGTTATGAGATGCAGCATCGGGTCCTGCGTTTGCCGGTCGTTGGCGGGCAGGTGCCTCGATACCGATGCGCCCTTGCCGCTATGACGGCGCAGGAAATCCTTCACGATCCGGTCTTCGAGCGAATGAAACGAAACCACCGCAAGGCGGCCTCCCGGTGCAAGCAGGTTCATCGCGGCGTTGAGCGCGCGGCTCAGTTCGCCCATTTCGTCGTTGACGTAGATGCGCAGCGCCTGAAAACTGCGCGTCGCCGGATCCAGCCCGTCGTTGGAGCGCGGAACCGCTCTGCGGACGATTTCGGCAAGCTCGGAGGTGCGCATGATGCGGCGCTTCGCGCGCTCTTCGACAATGCTTTTTGCGACGCGGCGCGAATAACGCTCTTCGCCCAGCGTATAGAGGATGTCGGCCAGTTCGCGCTCATCCAGCGCGTTCACGATATCGGCTGCGGAGGGGCCGCTTTTGCTCATCCGCATGTCCAGCGGGCCGTCGGACGCAAACGAAAAACCGCGCCCGGCGTCGTCAAGCTGCGGCGAGGAGACGCCAAGATCCAGTGCGATGCCGTCGACCTGCGAGAAGTGCTGGCCTGCCAGCAAGACGTCCATCGCTCCGAAGGGGCCTTGCAGAAGGGTTAGCCGCGGCTTGAATTCTGCAACCATGGCTTGGCCCGCCGCGATCGCGTCCGGGTCGCGGTCGATGGCGACAACTTGCGTTTGCGCGGCGTTCAGCAGCGCCCGCGTATAGCCGCCGCGGCCAAATGTCGCGTCGATGTAGAGCCCGCCGTCCTTGGGCGTCAGCGCTTCCATGACTTCGTGCAGCATGACGGGAATGTGCGGGAAGGGGGCGTTCATAGGCCTTTTCCTCCCTGCGTGACGGCGGCGATGATTTTGCTGAGCGAGATATCTTTCGCACGGGCTTTGCTGCGCGCGTCGCTCTCGTGCGCGGCCAGTTTCTTCGGGTCCCAGATCTGGAACGTTTTGCGGCGGCCTACAAACGCGACTTCTTCGGAGATCCCTACGCTTGTCATTAGCGGTTGCGGCAGCGAAATCCGGCCTTCGCCGTCAAACGGCAACTGGACCGAGCCGCCGAAGATTGTCGTTTCGATCAACTCGAACACGTCCGGGGGAAGATCCTGTTTTTCAAGGCTTTCGCTCAGCAGCTCAAGGTGCGCAATCGAGCAGCCTTCAAGCGCTTCGTATTGCAGCGAACGGAACACGACGATTCCGGCCGTATCTGTCCCCAACGCTGCGCGGAATGGCGCCGGGACTGAGACGCGTCCTTTCTTGTCAATCTTGTTGACAAAGCTGGACAGAAAAACGGCCATCAACTTCCTCGGCGAAACAAAAGGTTATGAAGATGTTGCTTTGCTGCCACATGCCTTCTTGCCATGGGACAGCACAAGTCATCCTTGGGTTCGGATGGGATAACATGGGACGCTCTGGGAGGTCAAGGGATTAGTGCAAAAAAGTCACAAATTTTCTGTGGAAAATCAATCTTCTGATGACGAATCGAAACGAGTTATGGGGGGCTCGATGCGCTGCAACACAAAGAATAGGGGCTAGCTTTCTGATACGTCTACATTATGTGGATTTTTTCAGAGGGCAAATTTTGCCGGGTTGGGGGGTCTCGGAGGCGACATTTTATTGCTCGGCGTGGGCTCGTTTTTCATGCGCCTCACAGCTTTTTCAAGCTCCCGAAGATCGCTGTTGATTGCCGTTTGAAACGGAGGCGCAACGATCTCTTCGGTCGCAAGCTCGATCAGCGGCGTGGGCACGAAGGAGTCGACGGTATAGTCGAAGGCTCCGAACCCGTGCGGCTCGATGAATGCCGGTCGGTAGTGGCCGTTCCACCGGTCTTCCGGATGGACGTAGTTTTCGATTTTTCGTCCGTCGTTCCAGTCGCGGTTCGCGCGCAAGGACGAACTGAAGGTGTCGCTCCACGAAATCTGTTCGTGCACGTTGAACATGTGCGTCGCTCCGTGCCGGGCTACGGCGGCACGCACTTTTTCGTGCATTTCGTAGCTTTGATAGTAGGTCGCGACGGAACTTTCCTCGATGTCGAAAAAGGCGACTTTTTCGGGGTCGTAGGTCATTTGCTCCTTGAGCATTTTCGAGAACAACAGGCCGTAGGGCCTTTCGAGCCGATGGTAGCCCGTTACGATCAGCAGCTTGCAGCCGTCGGGAACGTTCAGTTCCGCGCGGTAGGGCTCGACTGGCGGCAGGGCGCGGATCGCTTCGATGTCGGGCTTGTAGTATTTGAAGCATTCGTCGTCGCTTCTGTCTAAAAACCGGCGCTCGTAGAGAATGCACAGCGGATGGCTGACGTCGAGAGAGGCGATCCGGGCTTCGTCTTCTTTTTTCAGCTTTTCCAGCTCTGGTTTCGTTCTTTGGACGAAGACGTTCGGCGGCAGCGTGATGGCGAGGTTTGGCGCCGGATTTTTTGGCAAGCGAACGGGGGGCTGTTTTTTCGGTTCTTCCTCGAAGGCGCGGGCCATGTAGCTTTCGTACAGGCTTTTGGGGCGCGCGACGCCGAGACCAAGGCTTGAGGCGTTCAGGGTTGTAGCGGGGGGCTCTTTGGGGTCGGATCGGTTGACGATCTCGATTGCGTTGCTGATTTTCTCGCGGAGGCCCGGATCCTTCAGGAGCGCGAACGAGCCTTTCAGGTCCTGCGGGGTTTCGAACCAGATCCGGAGGTCGTCTATCGACTTTTGCGGCGTTGGGGAAAAGGGGCTTTTTTCTTGCGTCTTTGGGGCGTCTTCAGCAGGTCGTTCTCGATAGCCCGTTTTATGATGCTGCGTGACGTAACTTTTCCGTTCGTTGGGCGACAACGGAAAACCGCCGGGGCGATGGAGGTCTTTTTCGGTTAAATTTATCTTCATATAAAAAAGTTCCGATTTTTCATACTATATCACGCGCTCATGAAAGAAATTCTAAACGTTATGGTTAATGCCAAGGCTCGGAAAACCCCGTAAATCAGTACTTTTGCTTTATTTAAAATATTTTTTTCCTTTGTTTTGTCGTATGAACGGGGAGACCTTTTGACGGATTTTTTTTATTACCAGTTTCAGGTTTTCTATGAGCTTTATGGATAAAAGTAGAAATATGGCGTCTTCGGATCGCGGCGGGCTCGAGGCGCGGATCGCCGAGCTGGAGGGCGCTTTTGCAGCCATGTCCCGGCGGCTTGCCGAAGTCGAGGCTCAGCTTCATATCAGCCAGGCTTTGTTGGGAGACTTCGCTCCTTCTTCGAACGGCGCGCTCAAGAGAGGAAGCTTTGTCGAGAACGAAGGCATCTTTTTCGGCGAATGGACGCCGCTTAACGACAAGGGCCAGCCGATCGGCCGTTATATTCTCTTTGCCGCTCCGGAAGATCTTTCGGACAAGGGCGGCAATCCTTTGTATTTGTCCTTCGAAGATGCTGCCGTTGAGGTTGCCTCTTTGCATAACTATTGCGGCCACGACGGCGTATTCTACGATAGCGAGGACTCGCTGCTGAAGGCTTTGGAAGACGGTTCTTACAAAGGAGGATGGATCCTTCCTCCCAAGGCCATCGTTAACGGCGAGAACGACGAGAACGATGAGCTTTCCCCGAATACGTTGTCTGCCAACATTTTTAACGGGGATTTCAAGGACACATTCTGTTTGAGCGCCAACGAAAACGATATGAACAATCCGTGCTGGTATTATACCTGCTCGGAGTACAGGTCGGGGCAGCTGGTGTGGGACGGCAAGATTACGGTCGTTCTCGTTAAAGACGGAGACGACTTTTGGCATGGTCGCACCAAAGACAGGGCGGCGTGCCGACCCTGCCGCCTTGTGCGCGTGCCGGAACCAAGGTGAGGTTTGGTCATGGGCTTTCTCAGAAAAAACCATGACATCGCTCCCACCAGGACAGGGTTGGCCGCTTTAGGCGTTGTCGATCGAACCATAGAACTCGAAAGAAAACTTGAGCAGGCTCAGGCCGAGCGTTTGCGCCTCAAACGCCTTTTGGGCGTGGCTCCGCTCCCCGTTCCTTATGAGCTCGGCGAACGGGTCGAGGGCAAGGGCATCTTTTTCGGAACGTCGACGATTTTCGATCCTCTTTGCAGAGAACTGGGCCGTTCTTTCTATCTGTTTGCCGCTCCGGAGGATTTGCGCGTTTCGAGTTTTGTTTCCGCAACATGGACGGAGGCAGTCGACGAAATCGCCAGAAACAAGAAACGCTGGTACGGATTTTGCGGCAAGGCTTATGACAGTGAAAAGGATCTTTGCAGCGATTTGATCCGCGGCGATTATGCCGGGGAATGGTTTATGCCGCCGCTCGGTTTCCTTTTGGGCGTCAATGCCTATGGCGAAAAGGTCAGGCCGGAAACCAGTTTGTTCGCCTTGAAGGATGTGCGCGATTTCAGAGGCTCTTTCTGCGTTTTGCCGGTGGGATCCGATTATTGGTCGTGCACGGAAGTGCATCAGCGCGCGGGCGATGTTTATTTTGCTCGCTTCAATTCCGGCTTTTTGCTTTTTGACGAGAAAAACTCATTTGTGTCCGCGCGTTCCAGGCTGTGCCGCGCAGAACCCGTTCCGTTGTGAGGCGCGCCATGTCTTTTATGGAGAAGCACAAACAAAAAGCGGTGAAAAGGGGCGGCGGGCCGGATTCTTCGGCGGTTTCTTTCGGGGAGGTCAATGCCGCTCTCGAACGTCAAATTTTGGATTGCGAGGCCGATATCGCCGTTCTGCGGAAGTGGGCCGGACTCGATCCCCTCGAGCTTCCTTATGAGCTCGGCGAGCTTGTCGAGGGCAAGGGCATCTTTTTCGGGACGTGGGACGTTTTGGATCCCCGCTTCAGTAAACGCGGAAAGAAATTCTATGTTTATGCCGCCCCGGAGGACCTTTCGGCTTTTCCGGGCTTGCTCGCCACCTGGCATTACGCGTCCAAGGAACTCGCGGAGAAGAAGGGCTGGTACGGTCACGGAGGCAGGGAGTATTGGGAAGAGGCCAGGCTTCGCAACGATTTGATCAACGGCGACTACGGGGGCGAATGGTTCGTTCCTCCGCGCTCCTTTCTCGACGGCGTGGATGCCGATGGCGTTGCGGTCAGGAAGGAGACCTTGTTCGCTTTGCGCCATACCGGCGCGTTCGGCGGTACTCTTTGCGAGGAGGACGAAAACTCCGCTTACTGGTCGTGCACCAAGGCTCTTTCGGGGAACAGGGATTATTACAGCGTCGTTTTCAGGACAGGGGAGGCCGAAGTCGATATCGGGTATCTGTGCCGCAAAAGATGCCGTCCGTTTCGTCTCGAGCCCGTTCCTTTTCCGGCTTTTGATTGAGAGGCTCTATGAGTTTTATGGAAAAAAGCAGAGCCGCCGCAAAGACCCCTTTGTTTATGGACAAGGAGACAATTTGCGAGCTCAAGCATCAAAATGAGATCTTGTCGAAAAAAGTCGACATTTATGCCGCGCGCATCGATTTCCTTGAAAACGCCATGGTTGAGTTGCGGCAGCGCGCGGGACTCGATCCGGTGACCGTTCCTTATGAAGTCGGCGAGGAAGTCGAGGGAAAAGGCGTTTTCTTCGGCACTTGGGAGGTTTTCGATCCGCGATTCAGAAAACCAGGACGCTTGTTCTTTGTTTTCGTTTCTCCCGAAGATTTGCCGGAAGGCAAGGATTCTTCCGCCACATGGAGCGATGCGGCTGACGCTTTGACCTCAAGGCGGTTTTGGTATGGATTTCCCGGCGTTGGCTACAAGAACGAGTGCGATCTTCGCGACGATTTGATCAACGGAAATTACAAGGGCGAGTGGTTTATGCCGCCGCGCGAATTTCTCGACGGCAGGGATGCAAACGGCGAACGCGTTCGCGATACGTCCTTGTTTGATTTGAAGGACACCGGCGCTTTTGCCGGGACGTTCAATTGCGAGATGTGGGGCTCTTGCTATTGGTCTTGCACGGAATGCCCAAAAGACTGGACCGACGTTTATAACGTTTGCTTTTTTAGCGAAAATGTTTTTGCCAACAACAGGCGGCTTTCAAAAAGAAGAACCCGGGCGTTTCGCGCCGAACCTGTCTTCTCGTGAGGGACTTATGAGCTTTATGCAAAGAAACCAGGATGCGGCGGCAAAAAAGCAGGGTGGGGCGCGGAAGGTCGCCGACGATTCTGCCGCGCGGATTCTTGAGCTGGAGACAGCGCTCGCCGCGCTTTCGGAGGAAAAACGCAAAGCGGATGAGCTCTTGCGCGAAAAGACCGAAAACGAGGCCGACTTGCGGCGGAAGGTCGAGGCGTTGTCGATGGGACTCGGGGTTCGCGACGCCCAGATCGAGCGCTTGAAAAAGCTTTTGGGCAGGAAGGGATCCGCCGTTTCGGG
>JAQUUS010000026.1 GCA_028693775.1 Alphaproteobacteria bacterium
CCGTTCGTCGAACGAAGGAGATTTTCTATGACCGCCCCTGAACAACAAACGCCCCGCGAAGTTATGTCTTACGATGTTTTGATCGTCGGCGCAGGTCCTGCGGGGCTTTCGTGCGCGATCAAGCTCAAGCAATTGGCTCAGGCGCAGAAGAAGGAAATCTCCGTTTGCGTGATCGAGAAGGGCTCGGAGGTCGGCGCGCATCTTCTCTCCGGCGCGGCCATCGAGCCTCGCGCTTTGAACGAGCTTTTCCCGAACTGGAAAGAACTCGGCGCGCCGCTGACCGTTCCTATCGTGCATGACAGTTTCAAGTTTTTTACGAAGAAACTCGCTTTTCCGTTGCCTACGCCTCCGACCATGAACAATCACGGCAACTATATCGTTAGCCTCGGGCGTTTGGGTAAATGGCTTGCGGCGCAGGCCGAGGCTTTGGGAGTCGAGATTTATGCCGGGTTCGCCGGGGCCGAGATTCTGTATGACGACAAGGGCGCCGTTGCAGGCGTCGCCACGGGCGATGTCGGTATCGGCAAGGACGGCAAGCCGACCGAGCGCTTCACGCGCGGCGTCGAGCTTCGCGCCAAGCAGACCGTGATGGCCGAAGGCTGCCGCGGGTCTTTGACCAAAATTCTCATGGAGAAGTTCAATCTCAACGCCGATTGCGATCCGCAGGCTTACGGGCTCGGCGTCAAGGAAATTTGGGAGGTCGAGCCTTCCAAGCATAAACCCGGACATATTCAGCATACCGTCGGCTGGCCTGCCGACATGAAGACCTATGCAGGCTCTTTTATCTATCACTGGGAAAACAACCTTGTGATGATCGGCTATATTGTGGGCCTCGATTATGAGAATACCTATCTTTCTCCGTTCGAGGAGTTCCAGCGCTTCAAGGAGCATCCCAGCGTGCGCAAGCTTCTTGAGGGCGGCAAGCGTATTTCGTACGGGGGGCGCGCGCTTTGCGAAGGCGGGCTTCAGTCCATTCCCAAGCTGACTTTCCCGGGTGGGCTTTTGGTCGGGGATAGCGGCGGCTTTATGAATGTGCCCAAGATCAAGGGAACGCATACGGCCATGAAATCAGGCATTGTGGCCGCAGAGGCGCTGATGGGCGCTCTGGAGTCGAACGCAACCGAGGTTCTGGATTATCGTGCGCGGCTCGAAAAAACATGGCTCTGGAAAGAGCTTCATGCGGCGCGCAACATTCGCCCGTCGTTCCATTATGGGCTCTTGTTCGGCATGGGCTACAGCGCCCTCGATGCCATGATTTTGTTCGGGCATGCGCCGTGGACTCTTCATAGCCATCGCGCGGATCACGAGGCGACGAAGCCTGCCGCGAAGTGCAAGAAGATCGATTATCCGAAGCCGGACGGCGTGATCAGTTTTGACCGGTTGTCGTCGGTCTTTTTGTCCAATGTTCATCACGAAGAGGATCAGCCCGCGCATCTCAAGCTTCGCGACTGGAAGGTCGAGGACGAGGTCAATATTCCCGTCTACGATTCTCCGGAGTCGCGCTACTGCCCGGCGGGCGTTTATGAGATCGTGAAGGACGCCGACGGCAAGCCGCGTTTGCAAATCAATGCGAGCAATTGCATCCATTGCAAGACGTGCGACATCAAGGACCCCAAGCAAAATATCGACTGGTGCACGCCCGAAGGCGGCGGCGGCCCGAACTATCAGGATATGTGAGATGGGGCTTTCGGCGCGGCTGCTCGTTCCCGGCGACGAAGAGCGGGTCGACGGGTTCCTGAAGCCTTTGACGCCTTATGCTTTTTTTATCCGGTCCAATCTTGCGCGGATGGGGCTTGTGTTTGAAGGCAAGGCCCATCAGGCGGAGTATTTTGGTGCATTTGACGGCGAGACTCTGACCGGCGTTCTCATGCACGGCTGGATGGGGAACGTTCAGGTTTATGCGCCCGATCTTCCGGCATGTGAGGCTTTGGTTCGCGCATGGAAGGAGCGTTTGGCCGCAGCGCCGCGCAAGGTCAATATCCTTTTGGGGCCGGAGGGGTCTATCGGAAATGTTCTGGTGTCGATGAAGCTCGACGCCGATGCGCTTCGGAAGGGAATGGCTTGCCAGCATTTGTATGCCCTTGAGCTCGACAAGCTTGTTATTCCTCAGACGCTGACACGGCCCGGCGTTTTGTGCCGCCGCGCCGGAGACGGCGATTTCAGGATGCTCACGGACTGGCGGCACGATTTTTTTGTCGAAACTCTTTCTGCCGTTCCGGGGGAGGCGACGCGGAATTTGGCGTCGAACGAAATCTCGCGGCGTCTTGAGGAAGGGGAGCTTTTCATTCTCGAGGATTTGGGCGAGCCGGTTTGTTTTTGCGGCATCGGCGGGTTTTTGAAGGACTGGACGAATGTCGGCCCTGTATGGACGCCTGTAGACAAGCGCAATCGCGGGTATGGGCGCGCTGCTTTGGCCGGGGCGCTTCTGGCCTTGCGGGACGAGGGGATGGCGAACGCCGTTTTGTTTACGGGCAGGCCGGACGCTCAGCGGGCTTGTGCGGCGGTCGGATTCTTGCGCATCGGGAACTGGATTTTCGATTTTCTCAAGGCTCCGGTCGACCGGCTTTAGCCTTTCCGATTTTTTTCGCGGCGCTGACGTCTTTCGCGATCTGCTCTTTCAGGGCGTCGAGGGTCTCGAATTTTCGTTCGGGGCGGATGAAGCTTACGAGCGCGAACTGCCACGGCTGCCCGTAGATGTTTTTGTCAAAATCGAACAGGAACGCTTCGAGGTTCTCTGTTTTTTCTCCGACGGTCGGTTTTATGCCGATGTTGGCTACGCCCAAATGCGTGAGCGGTTTTCCGGCCGGGCCTGCCTGTACCGCATAGACGCCAAGCTTTGGTCTTAGATAGGGGCCAAGCTCGACGTTCGCTGTGGGGTATCCGAGCGTTTGCGCGCCAAGGCCTTTGCCTTTGACGACCGTTCCTTCGATGGTCCACGGATGGCCGAGGATTTTGGCCGCCGTTTCGACGTCGCCTTCGAGGAGCAGCTCTCTCACGCGCGAGGAGGAGATGTCTTCGCCTTCGTCTCCCAGCTCTTCGACTTCCGTCACGCCGATGCCATGCGGGGCAAGCGCCTGCGCGAGGATCTTCATGGTTCCGCCGCGTTTATGGCCGAAGACGAAATCGTGCCCGGCGACCACATGCTGCGCGCCGTACGCTTCGATCAGAATGTTTTCGATGAAGTCTTGCGCCGTCATCGAGGCGAGCTTTTCGTTGAAGGGCAGCGTTACGACATCGTCGATTCCGCAGGACTTCAGTAGACGTTCCTTGCTTTCGGGAGGCGTCAGCCGAAACGGAATTGCGTTGGGGTGAAAAAAGGCTCTGGGGTGCGGCTCGAATGTCAGCACGCGGGCGGGAATGCCCATTTCCCGGGCTTTTTCAATGGCGGCGTCGATCACCGCACGGTGTCCTCGATGAACTCCGTCGAAATTTCCGAGAGCGAAGACGCCACCCTTCATCTTTTAATCTTTCTTTACAGGTAAGTAAGATTTCTCTGCAATGAATTGTCTGGACTGATATACCCTTCCCTTCCGTCTTCGCCAAGAGGCTTTGCCGGATATCCGCTGTTTTGTGTAACGACAACTTGGCCTTATGTATGACCGTCGATTTGCTTCCCCATTTCTTCTTTGCGCTAAAAGACGGTGGGCGGTTGCGTTATGCGCAGTTCGCATCGACGCTTCATCCTTGCGGGACGGTTCTGGTCGTTCCCGGCGCTCGCGAATTTATCGAGAAAAAGTACATCGAGTGCGCGAAGCCTTTGCTTGAGAAGGGCTTTCGTGTTGTCATTTACGAACCGCGTGGGCAGGGGCTTTCTTCGCGTTTTCTCGACGGCGATATGCGTCAGCGCGGCCATATCGATACCTTTCAGACCCATCTGGACGATTTGCGCGCCTTTTGCTCGGCGGTCGTTCTTCCGGGGCTTTCCAAGCCGTTGATCGTTCACGGCCATTCGCTTGGGGCGCACATTCTTTTGCGCTGGCTCGCGGAGGACAGGCCCGCCAAGGTTTCCGGCGCTTTTTTGACCGCGCCCATGGTCGCTTTGTCGGGCATGGCGGCGCATATGGCGGGGTTCGGTTTGAGCTGGGCCAGTGTGCGTCTCTTCGGCAGCGAGACAACCTATGCGCCCATGCAGCACGATTTTGGCGGCGAGGATCTTGTTTTTGCAAACAATCCTCTGACGCAGGACGAACAGCGGTTTAACGTTATGGCCGATTATTTCAGGGAACATCCTGAGCTGGCCACGGGCGGCGTGACATGGGGATGGATGCTTGCCGCGCTCAGCTCGATGAACGTTATGCAGACGTGGCCTTATTTGTCGAACATCAACGTTCCGATCCTGACTCTCACGGGCGATCAGGATATCATCACGCCTTTGGCGGAGATCGCTCCGTTCCTCAATATGATCCCTCACATCTATACGCGCATCGTTTCCGGCGCGCGGCACGATCTTTTGAATGAGACCGAGCCTCTTTGTGCCGAGGCATGGGCCCGCATCGACAGCTTTCTGGATACAATCATGCGTTCGGCTTCCGCGCCTCCCGCCAACGACGTTTCGGCTGCGCCGTTTCGTTTTGCTTCCTGATTTTTTCGCTAGGGCTGCGGGCTGATGAGAACGGCGTCGCCTTTTTTTGCGTGGCGCAGGACGGTCAGCATGTCTTCGCGCGAGAGCGAGATGCAGCCTGCCGTTCCGTCGTAGTTGTCGCGCGCAACGTGAAAAAAGATGCAGCTTCCTTTTCCCGGAACGATTGGGTTCGTGTTGTGGTCGAGGACAACCACAAGGTCGTACAAGGGATCGTCGCGCCAGAGCTTTTCGGCCGACGCCGGGTAGGGTAGCGAGACGTATTTGTTGTAGTTCGGGTCCTTTTCGTCGTCGCACCATCCGTCGTTGGGGGCGAGGGGGCGTACGGGCAGGCCGGTTTCGATGTCTTTGCGTGCGATTCGGTCCGGCCGGTAGAGGACTTCCAGCATGGTCCAGCGCCCGATGGGGGTCGTTTCGCTGCCTTCTTTTCGTTCGTCGGCGGGGCAAAAGCCCTTTCGGCCTGTGGCGCACCGGAAGATTTGGTCTCCCAAGGCCGCCGTTTGCGCCCCGGTGACGATAAGGTCCATCGAGTCCTCCTGTTGATCTTGTCTTTCCTTAGGGTATAAAGGCATACCATAGAAGCAGATGAGACCCAAAATGATCTATACAGCCAATGACTTGTTGAAGCTTATTCTCGACACCCACGCGGTTTCGATCTGGAACCGGGATAAAGGGCCTGTCTTTTGGTATACGGCCAACGTTCCGGGACCTTTTTACGTTAATACCGAGATGGTCATCGGCAAGGAATTGTCGGAACGCATGCTGGCCGGGATTACGGCCATTGTCGAAAAGGAATCCGGGCCGGAAGGCCGTGCTACGGCATTAACCAAGCTTATTCTCGACGCCTACGGTCAGAGCGAGGCCTGGCAGAGCCTGATCGCGACGATGATCGACTGCGCGCGAAAAGAGTTCGCTCCCGGCTCTTACGCCATGATTTCGGGCGGCGAGCGGCGCGACTGGCTGTTTTCGATTCCTTTCGCTCACGAGGCCGGGCTTCCTCATCTTTTCCTGTTCAAGAACGGCTCGACCTATTGCGCGCAGCCTTTTGCCGCTGGGCAGAGCGTTTTGCATGTGTCCGATCTCATCAACAATGCCGTCAGCTTTTTCGATTTGTGGGAGCCCGCTCTCAGGAAAGAGAAGCTTTCGTGCGCGGGCAATGCGTGCGTGACTGTGCGCGGCGAAGCGGGCATCGGGCGGCTTCGCGAGGCCGGGCAGAAGGTTGCGAACCTCATTACGATCGATACCGGATTCTTCAGGAGCCTCGAAGCCGCGGGTCTTGTCTCGCATGGGACGGTCGAGGAGATGGAGATTTTTTTCAAGTCGTCTCAGGATTGGGCTTCGGCTTATCTGATCGACAAACCCGAGCTGTTCGATGTCGAGCATTGCGACGAAAAGAAATCGTTCGCCCGGTTGCGCGCGTTCATTGCGCAGGATCCATGGGGAATGCGGCCTCGCCATGAGGCGTTCTTTGCGGAAATGCAGAAGGCTATCGATGCGCGGAGCGCGCGGAAGGCTTGAGGCTTTCGGTTATTGGCACTTCTCGGCGATGGCCCAGAAACCGTCGGCGTTGAGGCTGGCGCTTCCGACAAGCACGCCGTCGACTTCGTCCTCGCACAGGATGTTTTCGGCGTTCGAGGGCGTGACGGAGCCGCCGTAGAGCACGCGGACCGTTTCGCCCACTTCTCCCAGAACTTTGCGAATCTGCTTGTGGACCGTCACTACGTCTTCGGGTTCGGGCTGCTGCCCGGTTCCGATGGCCCAGATGGGCTCATAGGCGACCACCAGATTCGCTGTTTTGATCTTTTTGGGGAGCGATTCGCGAAGCTGCTTTTCGATAATCTCGGCCGTTTCCCCGGCTTTCAGCTCGTCCGCCGTTTCGCCCACGCACACGATGGTCGTTAGCCCGGCCAGTTGCGCCGCTTCGACCTTTTGGGCGATCAGTTCGCTCGATTCGCCGTGGCCGTAACGCCGTTCGGAATGGCCCAGAATGATGTAGCGGCAGCCAAGATCCACAAACATTGCCGCGCTCAGATCGCCCGTGTAGGCGCCGTGCGTGGCCGTATGGCAATCCTGCCCGCCCAGCATGACGGGCGTTCCCAGAAGGGCTTCTCCGATGGCCCAGGTCAGAGTCGCGGGGGGGCACAGGACAAGGTCGAAATTAAGGGGGCGCGCTTCCTCGGCTTTTTCCGCTATTTCGCGGGCCAAAACGAGCCCTGAGGTCAATCTACCGTACATTTTCCAGTTTGCGACCACCATGCGGCGCCTTCTAGACATTTTGACCTCATGAGAATAGTTGTCTAAGCAGATTCGTATCTTTATCATATCATCCGGTTCACAAAAGGTTAAATTTCTGAAAGGTTCGTTTATGCTTCGCTTTATGCGCGAGATGACCAGCTCCTGGATCGTCAAAGGCCTTATGCTGTTTTTGGTTATTAGTTTCAGCATTTGGGGAATAGGGGACATTTTCAGAGGCAACTCTTTGAAAAAAGCTGTCGCTTCGGTCGGGAATACGGAAATTTCCGTTCAAGACCTCAATCAGTTGTTCGAGCGCGGCCTCGTTCAGGCAAGGCAGGCGCTTTCCGATAACCTGACAGCCCAGCAGGCCAAGCAACTGGGTCTTCTGGATCATGTTCTCGATCAGGAGATCAATAGCCGTTTGGTCGATCTGGATGTGGCTCGCCAAAAAATCAGCGTCGGTCCGGAAGCTATTCTGGATATTCTCGCCAAGGAGCCCCAGTTCAGGACGAAAGACGGTTCGTTCAACAAGGCCTTGTTCTATCAATTCCTTCAGCAACAGCGCATGAGCGAGGCGGCCTTTTTCGCCAAGGAGCAGCAGGAACTGGCGCGCTTCATTCTGGTGGGCTCTTTGCAAAGCCCGGCTGTCGCTCCGCAGACTGCCGTCGATTTGATCTTCAAGGCGCGCGCTCAAAAGCGCACGCTTGATGTCGTGACGGTCGATGCGTCGAAAATGACCGGAATCGCCGTGCCGGACGACAAGGCTTTGCGCGAATTTTATGACGCCAATCAGAAAAAGTTCGAGACGCCCGAATATCGCAGCCTCACGATCGGCACCTTGTCTACGGATGCCATTGCCAAGGATTTCTCGGTTTCGGATGAGCAACTGAAGACTCTTTATGAGGAAAAACGCGACGAATTTTCGATTCCCGAACGCCGCGATGTCGTTCAGGTCGTGACTCAAGACGAGCTCAAGGCCAAGGAACTGGCCCGGAAGGCCAGGGAGACCGGCAGTTTAACTTCGGTGGCCAAGGCCTTGAAAGAAAACGCCGTTCCTTTGGACAAGCTTGAGGAGAAATCCTTGATGCCCGATTTGTCCAAGGCGGCTTTTGCTCTTTCCGCCGGCGGCGTCAGCGAACCGGTCAAAACCCAGCTTGGCTGGCATGTCGTTCAACTGAAAAAGGTTTTCCCGGCCGAGAGTCCCGCCTTCGATAAAATCAAGGACAAGCTTCGCGAAGATATGCGTCGCGAGCAGGCCGTCGAAGCGGCGACGCGAATCGTCAACCAGCTCGATGACGAACTGGCTGCCGGGCATTCGCTCGACGATATTGCCGACGGCTTGAGGCTTCGCCTTGTCAAGATTCCCGCCGTCGATTCCGACGGCTTGACGCCCGAAGGCAAGGTGCCGCAGGAACTTCCCAACAAGGACGTGGTTTTGAAGGACGTTTTCGGGCAGGGCGTGGGGGAAACAAGTCCCGTCGCCGAGGATAAGAACGGCGGCTATTACGTCGTTCGCACCGACGACATCGTTCCGTCCGGCGTCAAGCCTTTCGATGAGGTCAAAAAAGAGGTGGCCGCAGCATGGAAAATCCGCGAACAGAAAGCCAAGGCTCGCGCCAAGGCCGAAAAGATCGCTCAGGATCTCAACTCCGGCGCCAAGCTCGCTTCGTTGAGCGGCGAGGAAGGCGTTTCCGTTCGGACCTCCGCGCCGCTTTCGATGCTGGGAGATACGGACAAGGATCTTCCCGAAACGCTTGTCGGGAAAAGTTTTCATCTGAAAAAAGGCGAGACGGCGCAGGAATCCGTTGACGGCAAGAGCTACGTCGTTCGCCTTGCGAAGATCTCCGACATCGATGCCTCGAAGCCGGATACGCGCAAGGTCGCCATCGCCCGGGAGCTCAAAAAGCAAATGCGCGACGAAGTTTCGGATCAGTATTTGGCCTATTTGCAGACCGTTTTCCCGGTTCGCAAAAATGCCGAGCTTCTCGAGATGATCCGCCAGCGCGAGGACTGATCCGGGTTATTGCCCGTTCACAAGCTCGTTGACGGGCACGAGCTCGATGCCCCGGCTCTGCGCTTCGGGGACCCATATCCTTATGGCCTCGATGGTGGCCTGATGCGGATGGCCGATGGCCACGGCGCGGCCTTTTCTCCGCGCGATGCGCTCGGTCAGCTCAAGCTGTTTGCGCACGGCTTCGAGCGTCGGAACGTCGTCGAGGAAAACGTCCCGGCTGATTGAGGGGAGGCCTTTTTCCTTTGCGATTTTTATGGCGACGGTTTGCCCGTTCGTTCGCGAGTCGAGGAAAAACAGATTTCGCTCCTTGAGGTTTTCGGCGACCATTTCCATTCCGGCCCGATAGGCCGTGAATTTGCTGCCCATGTGGTTGTTGATCCCGTCATAGCCTGTGACGCTTGCGAGGGCTTTCTCAAGCCGTTCCTTCAATTCGGGCATCGGAAGCTCCGTGAGCAGGGCTCCGGGACCCGGATTTTGAGGGCCTACGGGCTCCATCGGCATGTGGAGCAGGATTTCGTGATTTCCGGCGCGCGCTTCCTTGATTTGTTCGCGCGTTCTTCCTGCGTAGGGTAAAAACGAAAGCGTTATGGCCGCAGGCAGGCGGATTGCTTTTTCGCTCGTTCGGATGTCCGCGCCCATGTCGTCGATGACGATGGCGATCTTGACGCCGCGTCCGTCGGGAAGCGGCTCGGGCGGAGGCTCCGGCGCGACCGGGACGGTTATGCCGCTGCTTTGTTGCGGTTCTTCGAAGGGGGGCTTGAGCTCCGGTTCGGGGGCGGGGGGCGGGGCGGGCAACAGCTCGCCGTCTTTCGGCTTGATGGGGCGCTGGACTTTGACGGTGACGGTCGGGGGCGTTACGCGCGTATGCGGCGCGAAGAAGGCCCACAGGAATCCCAATGCAACAACAACCCAGAAGATAGCCTTCAGCTTCTTCCTGAATTTCGATTTTTTCATTGATTGTTCACGGATTAATCACAAGGTCCGCCCGGCGTGCGATAATCGCCGGAGTCGGCGGTGTAGTTGCGGGCGCGCTTTTGGGACGACGGAGGTTCGGGAACGAAGGCGCCAAACGGACGCAGCAGGGCCCTTGTGTAGCGGGAGCCTTTGACCGCGCCTACGATGCTGCCCAAAAGTCCTTTGCTGGCGCGGATCAGGCGGGCCGTTTGTTTCTTTTCTTCTTCGGCTTCCTTCTGGGCGTTTTTGACAACGTGGTCGGGCGCGGCGACGCCGAGCTGCCTGTAGACGTCGAGCCTTTGCCTGTTGCCGCCGCTTGTGAATTTGGCGACGATTTGATCCAGCTGGGTGGCCGTTTTGCCGTGAATCAGTTTTTCCTTGATGTGTTCAGGCACGCCAAGCTGCTTGCAGAGCGATTCAAAATCATCGTTTTCGCGGTCAAGGTGGGGATTGTAGCCTTCGCGCGCTTCCAGGCCTTCTCCGAGTTCGTGGATTCTTTCGTGGTTGCGGGTATCGTATTTGGGAACCTTGACCATGGCTTTCGCTCCGCGTTCTATTTGTTTAGCTTGCTCGCGCCCATTCGATGCTTATTTCCCATTATACTGAAATTCGATCCGTTAGGGAGTTTTTTTTCTCCCGATTAATTTCCTGCGCGGGAAGACGCCCTGTTAAAAAATATTTGTCTAGCGGCTTGTTTTCAGGCAATCTCCGCACAGATAGGGGTTTATTAACCAACATGCAAAACGAATCTGCCGGCGCCGTGGCGCCAACCCAACTTAAGGTAGGATTGGCCTCAACGGTCGATCGAAGCGTTCAGGCTCTGCTCCGTCATCAGCGCGATGACGGGCACTGGGTTTTTGAGCTCGAGGCCGATGCCACCATTCCTGCCGAGTACATTCTGCTCGATCATTTTCTGGGGACGATCAATCAGCCCTTGCATGAGCGCATGGCCGCTTATTTGCGCAGCATTCAGGAAGATCACGGCGGCTGGCCGCTTTTCCACAAGGGCGCTCTGAACGTCAGCGCCAGCGTGAAGGCTTATTTTGCGCTCAAGTGCGTGGGCGACAATACGGACGCGCCTCATATGGTTCGCGCGCGCAACGCCATCCTCAAGCACGGCGGGGCCGAGCGCAGCAACGTTTTTACGCGCATCCAGTTGGCTTTGTTCGGCGCCGTTCCGTGGACTGCCGTTCCTGTCATGCCCGTGGAAATCATGCTTTTGCCGAAGTGGTTTCCGTTCCATATCAACAAAGTGTCTTATTGGTCGCGTACGGTGATCGTGCCTCTTCTGGTTCTTATGGCCAAGAAGCCCAAGGCGCGCAATCCGCGTCACGTCAATGTCAATGAGCTGTTCAAAAAACCCCCGCAGAAAATCAGCAAGTGGCCCGGATCGGGGACTCATTCGGCGTGGTCTTTCGTTTTCGA
>JAQUUS010000027.1 GCA_028693775.1 Alphaproteobacteria bacterium
CTTGATGCAGGATCGATTGCCGATCCGCTTCTTTCGCCTGTCACGCAAGGATATACCGTCGTTACCCGTCCCGGCGATAACGTGGTCGCCGATTTCCCGCTTGTTCACATGACGGTTATCGATGGAACGGTATACTTTCTTGATCGTGACGGCAGCAAGCGTGAGCTCGGCAACGTTGTTGTCGAGCTGGGCGACAAGGCCGGAAAGCCCTTGCGGCGTGTTATCAGCGGTGTTGACGGCTATTTCAGTTTTGACCGTGTTCAGGTTGGAGACTATATCCTCACGGTTCCGGGCGAAGCTCTTGCCGATATCAATGCGGACGTTGTAGCGACCATCCCTGTCATAATCGAAAAAATCGACGAGTTCATGACCGGAAACGAACTTCTCCTTCGCCAGAAAACAGATCTGTCCATTCCTCCTCCAATGGAGAGGCCGACAAGTGAAGGAGCTGCGGAAGATAAGTAAAAAGCCTATTCTTCGCCGGGCGCAAACCCGATGGCTTTGGTTTTGACGTCTTCGTAGTTGGCTTCGGGCCGGTAAATCTCAACAGGCAACTTCAGCGCCTCGGCTGTCAGCGTTCCCTCAGCTGCCTTGATCCGAAGAACAGCCACGGCTTCGTCATGCCGTGCCTGAATATAGTTGACCCGCGCCGCAAGCAGCTCTTGCTCTGCGTTGAGAATGTCAAGAGTCGTGCGTGTGCCGAGACCCGCCTCTTTTTTAACGCCTTCAAGGGCCTGCACATCTGCATCGACCTGAGCCTTGCTTGAGATCGTGGCCGACCGTGCGGTTTGCAACCCGTTCCAAGAGTCGATTGCCAGTTGCCGAATGGCCAGACGCGCGTCTTCCAGCTCCAGCCGTTTTTGACTGGCGGTTTGCTGGGCCGCGCGGGTTTGAGAATATTCTGTCCCGGCATTATAGAGCGGCACGGTCAGCCGAAGCATGATTTGAGAATAGTCCTGCCTTCCCGGAATAAAGTCGCTTTGATCCAGCCCGCGTCCTGCGCTGCCCACGAGGTCCAGTTGGGGCAAAAGAGCTCCTTTGTTGATGTCTATATTGGCCTTGGCTGCGTCTTCCCCATAGGTGGCCGCAAGAACGATCGGGTTTTTTCTGATCGATGTTTCAACAATTTCCGAAAGCGTACCCGGCATGGAAGTCGCCAGATTTGGTTCCCTCAAATCCTTCGGTGGCTTGCCCACATAGCGCAAATAGGCCGCCGTGTCGCTTTGCAAACGGCCTTCGGCTTGTATCAGACCGGTTTTTGTGCCCTCGCGCCGCGCTTCGGCTTGCAAAACGTCCGTTTGCGTCACTTCGCCAAGAGAAAAGCGCTTTTTCGTTTCTTGCGCGCGCAGATCAAGAACTTCGCGGTTATGCGTATAGAGATCAACCAAAGCCCTGTCGCGCAGCACATCGAGATAGGCTTGTCCCACATTCAAAAGAAGCTGTTGTTCCGCTGCCTTAAGCATCGCCCGCCCGGCCATGATCTGTTTGTCGGCCGCGTCAATTCCGTTGACTGTCCTGAAACCGCTAAAGATGGGCTGCACGACTTCGATCCCGGCGGTGCGAGGCGTGTGCGCGCCGTCTTCGGGCATCATGGGGTTGTTTGGTGTATGGGTATAAAGCTTGCCGACGCTCGCCATGCCGTTGATGTGCGGACGCCATCCGCTAACGGCCTGCGAGGACTGTTCGTCCATAGCGCGAAGCTGTGCGCGTTGCGCCTGAAGTGCGGGATTGCTCCTGTAGGCATCAGCCATGGCCT
Organism: Alphaproteobacteria bacterium; assembly: GCA_028693775.1. Taxonomy (GTDB): domain Bacteria; phylum Pseudomonadota; class Alphaproteobacteria; order UBA9219; family UBA9219; genus CAIXLI01. The sequence goes on from JAQUUS010000027.1 coordinate 1,757, forward strand.
CTTCCAGCGTTTCGGCCAATGCCGGAGCGACAAAGAGGGCAATGAGGCATCCAAGAAGAAGTCTCTTTTTCATGTGCGTTTCTCCAAAATCGCATCGGCGTCTTTAAAGACGACATAGATTGCCGGGATAACGAGAACCGTAAGGATCGTCGACGACGCGAGCCCAAAAAGCAACGATATGGCAAGTCCCTGAAAGATCGGATCGAAAAGAATGGTCGCCGCGCCGATCATGGCCGCAAGAGCCGTAAGCGCAATGGGCCGGAACCGTACGGCGCCTGCCTCAAGCAAAACCTCGCGCAAGGTTTTCCCCTCAGCGGCTCCATGCCGTATAAAATCAACGAGAAGGATCGAATTCCGGACAATAATACCCGCAAGGGCAATAAACCCAATCATCGAGGTAGCTGTGAACGCCGCGCGAAACAGCCAGTGTCCCAGAACGATGCCGATAAGTGTCAGCGGCACAGGCGTTAACACGACAAGCGGCAACTTGAAGCTTTTGAACTGCGCCACAACCAGCACATAGATGCCCAACAGCGCAATGGCAAAAGCCGCGCCCATATCCCTGAACGTCGTATAAGTGACTTCCCATTCCCCATCCCAAAGAAGGGTGGGGCGTGTTTCATCCTTTGGCTGACCATGAAAGGCGATCTGCGGTTTTGGCAAATTACCCCAATCGTGGTTGTCGATAAGTTTACCGACGTCCAGCATGCCATAGATCGGCGCTTCATAAGCTCCCGCAAGCTCCGCCGTAACCATGTCTGTGTAATAGCCGTCTCTGCGGAAAATAACAGATGAGCCTTTGTCTTTCGTTGCGGTGACAACATCGTTCAGGTCCACAATGCTGCGATTGCCGGGCAGCGCGTTTGCGGGAACCGGCGTGGATGCCAGCTTTTGCGTCCATTCGAGGTCTGTTTTTGGCTGGCGCACGACGATTTCGATAGGATTGCGGTTTTCCCCGCGATGCGAGTAGCCGATAGGAACGCCGCCAAACAAGGCCCCTACGGTATTGTATACGTCCCGCTGCTCGACCCCAAAGAATTCCAGTTGGTCTTGATCGATGCTCAGGCGCAGCCTTGGCCTTGGTGTACCGAAGGAATCGTCAATATCGGCGATATAGGGAATATCCTTGAAGATCTTCTTGATTTCGCCTGCAACCGCGCGCCGTGTCTTGGTGTCTGGCCCATAGATCTCTGCAAGCAGCGTCGCCATAACCGGCGGTCCCGGCGGTACCTCGACGACTTTAAGGATCGCGCCTTCCGGCAGGCTTGCAGAGCGAAGTTTCTTACGCAGATCGAGAGCAATTTTATGGCTGCTGCGCGAGCGGTCGTCTTTGGGGGTCAGATTGATTTGCACTTCTCCCAGCTCCGGCGCATTGCGCAAATAGGAATGCCGCACAAGCCCGTTGAAATTGAACGGAGCAGGCGTTCCGGCATAAGCCTGCATGTTTTGAACTTCGGGAACGCTCTTTGCGATGCGGGCTATGTCGAGCAGGGCTCGTTCGGTGTTTTCAAGGCTGGCGCCACGCGGCAGATCCAGCATGACGTTAAGCTCCGATTTATCGTCGAACGGCAAAAGCTTGACTGTAACGCTGCGCGTCAGGAACAACCCGCAGACAAGAACCGTTGCCATGGCTACGCGTATAAGAAACCTCTTTGCGCTTTTCCGCGATTCAACGACGGGACCGGCATAGCGTCGATAGAGTTTTCCAAGGCGATCTTCGCCTTCGGTTGCGGCATGAGCCGTTGCGTCTCGGTCGAACAGTTTCAAAAGCAGCCATGGCGCGATTGTCATGGCGACAAAGAATGAAAAAAGCATCGCTGCCGAAGCATTGGCCGGGATGGGCGCCATATAAGGCCCCATCATGCCCGAGACGAACATCATGGGAAGCAGGGCAGCGATAACGGTTAACGTCGCGACGACGGTCGGGTTGCCGACCTCGGCCACGGCCTCGATAGCAGCCTGTTTTCGGCTGCGTCCGTCTTTCATGGCCCAGTGACGCGAGATGTTTTCGATCACAACAATGGCATCGTCGACAAGAATGCCGATTGAAAATATCAGCGCAAACAAGCTGACCCTGTTGATCGTATAGCCCATCAAGTGCGCGGCAAACATCGTCAGAAGGATGGTTGTCGGAATAACGACAGCCGTCACGCCCGCTTCCCGCCGTCCGATGGCATAGGCGATGAGAAGCACGATCGAAATTGTTGCAAGGGCGAGGTGAAACAAAAGTTCGTTAGCCTTATCGTCAGCCGTCCGGCCGTAGTTCCGGGTGACGTCGACGCGGATTCCGTCGGGGATAAGCATGCCATGCAAACGTTCGACGCGTTCAAGAATATCGGCGGCGACAGTCACGGCATTTGCTCCTGCGCGTTTGCCGAGCGCGAGGCTGACGGCAGGATAAGCCCCCCAAACCTTGTCGGTTCCCTGAACCATGTTCCAAACGCGATGCTCCGCCGAACTGGTCCCGACATAAACCTTGGCGACGTCGCGCACATAAACGGGCCGTCCGTCCCTCGTTGTGACCAGCAGAAGTCCAATGTCCGGAATGCCGCTCAGCGTTTGCCCGGCGACAACTTGAAGGGTTTGTCCGCTATCGCGAACGTATCCTGCCAGAAACGAGCTGTTTGCGCCCTGAAGCTTGCCCATCAGTTGTTCGAGCGTCACGCCGAACAGGTTCAGCTTTTCAGGATCGGGTTCGACGCTAATTTCCTCCTTTGCGCCTCCCGAAACGTAGGTGAGGCCGATGTTGTCGACCTTCATAAGCTCGGCCTGAACCTTCCCGGTAAGGTCGTAGAGGTTTTTATCGTTCCAGCGGTTCGCGACGGAAGGCTTGGGCGAAAGTGTCAAAACGACAATGGCAACATCGTTGATGCCGCGTTTGACGATCAGCGGTTCAGGAATGCCAAGCGGCATACGGTCAAAATTGCCCCGGATGCGCTCATGAACGCGCAAGACGGCGTCGTCCTCTTTCGTTCCCGTAAAGAAGCGGGCCGTAACCAGAACGCGGTCGTCTTGCGTTTGGCTATAGACGTGCTCCACCCCGTCGATGCTTTTGACAATCTCTTCAAGAGGCTTGGTGACAAGCTCGGCAGCGTCAGGAGCCTTGAGCCCGTCCGCCGAGACAAAAACACCAACCATCGGAACGCTGATCTGAGGCTCTTCTTCGCGCGGAATGACCGTCAGCGCCACAAGGCCAAAAATCACGGCAGCCAGCAAGAAAAGTGGCGTGAGCGGCGAGGTAATGGTCGCGCGGGTCAGGTGGCCAGAGAGGCCGAGGCGTGGTCCGTTTGTCATGGATGCTCCAGAACGTCTCCCGGCTTGAGGCCGGACAGGATTTCAATGCCGCTGGGCATGTCTGGCAGAAAACGCGCGTGTCCGCGTTGAACCGGTATATCGCTCGTCCCGCCATCTGTTTTTAGCCCGGCCGTGTCAATTCCGCTGCGGGTCGTAATGTAGTCTGCAGGAATAACGATGGCGACGCGTTCGCCCGATCCGATCCATACGCGCACGCGGCCCCCTACAAAATAATCGCCGAGCCCCTTGACCGTCGCATCAGCTTGCACGCGGCCGTTTTCAACCTTCGGATAAACCAGCTTGATTGTGCCATAATCCGAGTGGGCGTCTGCATTGCCGAGTTCCGAGTTGTCCACGCGAACCGTGTCGCCCGATTTGATGTGCGCAGCATGGCGTTCTGGAATGCTCAAGCGCAGAATGTAGTTCTGCTCGGCCAGCGTCGCAATTGTATCTCCCGGCATGACAACGCTACCAGCCGTAACCGGAACCGTCAGGATGCGCCCTGCAGTGGGCGCAAGAACTTTTCCCTCTGTTTGCTGCTGTTGGGTGACCGACTGTTGAGCCGACAGTGACTTATAGGTATTGGCTGCGACTTCATAGGCCGCGCGAAGTTGTTCAAGCTTGGCCTTGGTTGCAAAGCCTTCTTTGATAAGCTGTTCTCCGCGTTCCAACTCGCGGCGGGCAACGTCCATCTGGGCGCGGGCGGCGTTTACCTGTGCGCTTTGGGCTTGTATCTGAAGTCCCAGTTTTTGATCTCCTACAATCGCAAGAACTTGCCCTTCCTCAACCCTGTCTCCTTGCCTCACGCGCAGTTCTGCAATCGTACCGCCAGTACGGACGCGGGCCGGAACGACATTTGCGCTTTCGACGGTCGCAAAGACGGCTTTTTCATCGATAATCGATTTTTCCTCAACGGCGAACGTTGGCGTGTCTGCCAAAAGAGGGGATGCAATGAGGCTCAAAAGAAGGGCCAGGTTTAGGGGGTGGCCGAGATTGCGACGCATGGTTCCTCCGGTGGCGGGTTCATATGACGCGACATAATTCTTCTCTTTATTCGCACTCGAATCAAGCATTGGAAAGGCGCAGTAAAACCCGATGCATATCAACGCGCTGGCAGCAGGTTTCGTATTTTTTTGCGTCGTTACACTTGTATTATCCTTCTTCTTTTGCGCATTGCTGCAATGCAACAGACTTGTTGGAGCTTTTTCAAGCGGTCTTATTTTTTTAAGCAGTGATGGCGAACAGGCCTCGTTTTGGGTCATTGATTCTTCATTTTGACGAAAAAATATTCGAAAAATGCGTTCTCGCGAAAGGGCGCACGAAATATTCTATCACGCTTTTCATTGCTGCACCGCAAGAAACACGCGTCATAAATTGCAGTGCAGCAAAAAAACGAACAATAGAAAAATGTCCCTAAATCCTAACGCCCAGAGTGGGTTACAAAAATAACTTATGGTTCGTGGGAAATAACACAAACGCATTTTTGATGGGTGCGACGCAACAACCGAAAATAGTATGGAAAAGGCGCTTGCTCCTATTGCGATCCTTATTTACTGATCGAACTTCATTGCCAAATTTCCTCAGTGTGCGCCGTTCGTGGATGTGAGCGGTTGCCGTTGAAACGCCTTAGTACGATCGACCTTCTTTATTCGACCACAAGCCACGTTTTAACAGGAGTTGTTCCCATGATGGTCCTTGTCATTAATTGCGGTAGTTCATCGATTAAATACCAGCTTTTCGATATGTCCAATGAATCTGTGCTGGCGAAAGGCCTTGTGGAGAGGATCGGCTTGGACAAAGCCTCCTTGAACCACAAACCGGCATACAAGGAAGGAACCGTCATCTCCGCGAATATCGAAAACCATAGCATCGGCATTCGCATGGTTCTCGACGCGCTTGTCGACAAAAAGATCGGCGTCATCGATACGCTTGAGAAAATCGCAGCTGTCGGCCATCGCGTCCTTCATGGCGGACGGAAGTTCAGCGATTCCGTCTTGATCGACTCCGCCGTGATGGCGGCGATCGAAGAGTGTGTCGAGCTGGGGCCGCTTCATAACCCAGCGAACATCCTCGGAATTAATGCGTGCGGCGAATTGATGCCCGGCGTTCCTCAGGTTGCGGTATTCGATACCGGCTTCCATCAGACAATGCCTCCGCATGTATATCTCTACGGCTTGCCATACGAAGCATACGAAAAGTACGGCATCCGCCGCTATGGTTTCCACGGCACGTCTCACCGGTACGTTTCTCAACGTGCCGCCCAATTGATGGGAGACCGCGAAGACTTGCGCCTGATTACCTGCCATCTTGGCAACGGGGCCAGCGTGGCCGCGATCAGGGACGGAAAATGCTACGATACCAGCATGGGCCTGACGCCTCTCGAGGGGTTGGTCATGGGCACGCGCTGCGGCGAAATCGATCCCGCTATCGTTCCCTTCCTGATGAAAAAGACGGGAATGACCCCGGATCAGGTGGATGCCTACATGAACAAAAAGTCCGGGCTTCTAGGGCTTTCCGGCGTCTCAAATGACGTTCGCGACATTGAGGAAGCCGCGCTTCGCGGCGACGAACGCGCCAATATCGCTCTTGAGGTCTATTGCTACAGGGTCCGTAAATGCATCGGCAGCTATGCCGCTGCGATGGGCGGGGTCGATGCAATAATCTTCACGGCGGGCCTCGGCGAAAATTCGATCAGCATGAGAAGCCGGATCTGCCATGGTCTTGAGTTTTTGGGGGCCCAACTGGATCCCGACAAAAACGCAATTCGCGGAAAGGAACAGGAAGTCAGTGTCGATGGCGCTCCCGTCCGGATTTATGTGATCCCGACAAATGAGGAGCTGGTCATTGCACGGGATTCCATCGAGATTTGTTCGGCCTTGGGCAAGGTCGACAAAACAGCGGACAAACCGCAAGCTATGGAAAAATTCGCATAAGGCGTTCAAGCCTTAGAGGCTCTTGGCGGGCGGAGCGGCCCGCGGAGCTTCCGCTTTCTCCTTCACGAAGCTTTTGGGAGCCGGATCGACGACTTTTGCGCCGGTCGGGGTCACTTCGTTCACGGCCATGCCGCGTTCGACTTCTCCGGTCGACATCAGCCGGAAGATGCCGTCAAGTCCAGCAAAGCCGTTTGGATTGGTCAGAGCGGTTTCGTCGAAGCGCGTACCGCGCTTGGCAATGATTGCCGAAAGCGCTGTGGCGTCATAGGCCAAGGTCGCAAGCCGGGGAGGCTCTTTCCCATAGGCAGCGGCATAATTCGCAATAAATTTGCGGCGAAGCGTCGGATCGGGCGCGGCATACCATCCGCCGATCAGGAACGGGTTTTGCTGGCCGAGATCGGGAACATCCCACAATCCCGTTCCGAGCAGACGTGTTTTTTGAGAGTCGAACCCGGCCGCACTAAGCTGGCTTGCGACGGTTTTCAAAAGATTGTCCCCTTCGGGTAAAAACAGCGCGTCGATAGTTTCGCGCTGAGGCGCAAGCGCCTTGACTTGGGTAATCAGGTCGTATCCGGCCGGATTGAATGTTTCCATTGCTATGATCTGCCCGCCAGCCTGGCTGACGGCGTCCCGGAAGACTTCCTTGACCAGATTGCCGTAGGGAGTTGAGGGCAGAAGCGCGGCAAAGTTTTTGGCGCCATTGGCTGCGGCATGGGCGATAACGCGCCTGACTTGCGGTCCGGGGGCCATTCCCATAACGAAAATGCCGCGATCGGCGACCGAGGTATCTGTCGAAAGAGGCAAAACCATCATATCGTTGACTTGAGCCATCAGCTTTACGTTCGGAACGTCGGAAGCGAACAGGGGGCCAATGATGAGCTTTGCGCCGCCCGAGACGGCTTGGCGCGTGGCTTCCTCGGCTCCGCCCTTGGCGGCCGTATCGCGAGGCTGAAGCTCGAAGTTGAAATCGGCGGTGTCAAATACGGCCTGTTGGGCGGCGTTTAACATAGCTTGTCCCAGCGCGGCATGCTCTCCCGAAAGAGGGAGCAAAATAGCGACCTTAACCCGTTCGGTCTGCGGAGGCACGGCCTGAACAGCCGGTTGTTGGGGTTGCGGCGGGGGAATCGGCCAGTCCGGCGTTTTAGATTTGGCAGTTGCATCTTCTTTTTGCGATACTGCGCCCGGCCAGCCGATTTTCGAGCAGCCGTTGACAGTTAGTGTGAGAGCAAGACATGCCGCCAAGAGAAGAGAAAACTTCATTGCCCGATTTCCCTATGTTAGGTCGAATGATCGTTGAAGCTAGCGGGAAAGACGGGTCATGTAAACTGTCTGCCGGGCTTTATGTCGTTGCGACGCCTATAGGCAATTTGGGCGATATTTCCTTGCGCGCCCTAACCGTTTTGGCCTGCGCCGATGCAATTGCCTGCGAGGATACGCGCACCAGCGGCGTTCTATTGCAGGCGTTTGGGATCAAAAAGCCCACCTTATCCTATCACGACCATAATGCCGACGAGCGCAGGCCGGACCTTATGCAGAGGATCGCGCGAGGGGAAGCCTTGGCGCTTATCAGCGATGCAGGAATGCCCGCGATTGCCGATCCGGGCTTCAAGCTTGTGAGGGATTGCCGTGAGGCCGGATATGCCGTGACCGTCGTTCCCGGCGCGAACGCTGCCATCACAGCCTTGGCGAGTTCTGGGTTGCCGACAGACCAGTTCCTGTTCGCAGGTTTTTTGCCGCCAAAGAGCGCGGCCCGAAAAAAAGAGGCGGCTTCGTACAAAGCGGGCGAGGCAACCTTGGTGTTTTATGAAGCGCCTCAAAGACTTGCCGATACTCTGGCAGACCTGTCCGAGGTTCTTGGGGCGAAGAGGCCTGCTGCGGTTGCGCGTGAGCTGACAAAATTTTTTGAGGAAATCAAACGCGGCACGCTCAGCGAACTTGCGGATTATTACAAAGACCATAGCGTCAAAGGCGAGATTGTCCTTCTGATCGGCAAGGCCGAAGAAACCGTCGAGATTGACCTCGATGGATTGCTGGCTGCGCGGCTCGAAAAACTGAGCGTGCGCGACGCGGTTGCCGAGGTTGCCGAGATGACGGGGGCCTCCAAGAAAGACGTCTATGCACGAGCCCTAAAGCTGCAATCTGCGAAAGAACCATGAAACGCACGGCTTACCAAACGGGGCTAAGCGCCGAGAGGAAATGCCGCTGGGCGCTAAGATTGAAAGGATATGGCATCCTCGCCGAGCGATATAAGACGCCGGTTGGCGAAATCGATCTCGTGGCCGCGCGCGGCAAAACGCTTATAGCCGTGGAAGTCAAGGCCAGGGCTACGCAAGAGGCGGCGCTGGAATCCATCCAGCCCCGGCAGCAGGCGCGGATTGCCCATGCCCTTGAGTATTTTGTGATGAACAACCCCCGTTTTTCCGGAGTGAATTTGAGGTTCGACGTCATGCTGGTGGCGCCTGGGCGTTGGCCGAGACATATGGAAAATGCTTGGGGTATTGACGATTAGGCTTTTCGTTCGCGCGAAAGGGTCCACGAAACCTGTGTATCTTCGTCTTCTGTTATTCCTGATGTCTTGATCTGCATGGTTCTCCGTGGCGCCGAGCCTCCGCAGTAAATGCTGCCTTCGAGATCGAGATGCCCGCTGTCCACCTTGAGCTTCCAGCCGCTTCCCGAAGGCGTGCGTATAAGCGCGGTTTTCCCTCCTTGCGACAGGGACACCTGAACGCTTGGATGGAGATGCCAGCGGATTGTATAGTCGCGGCCCCTTTTTCCTTTCAGCAAATCCCGGCCCTGAAGCGCTTCGCCGTCGGTGGAAAGTTGCAAGGTCCGGGTATGCGTCAGGCCGAAGCGAGACATATATCCGTTATGCGCCATTTCGGCGATATGCGCGCCGCCGATCTCAAAACGAACCGAAGACGTCTGGACGTGCCCGGCAATGCTCCCATCCTTGTCGATGTCGCATGCGTTTGTGTCGGCGACGGTCAGGGTCGAATGGGCGGCGGTTGCCGCGCAGGCCGAACGCCATTCCGAGGAGCCCTTGGGGACAGACCCGCAGTTGACGATAATCCGTTCGCGACCGACGCTGAACTCGAAGCTCAGCAGGCCCGCATGGCCTTCTGCGCC
>JAQUUS010000028.1 GCA_028693775.1 Alphaproteobacteria bacterium
GTGGAATTCGGGGACGAGGAAGGTATCGCCGGGCATTTCATACTTTTGTTCTCTTGTAAGAATTTCCAGAGAAATGAAATTCGATTGAGTGGTTGGCTCTTCCATAATCTTGCTCCAGGCGTAAGTGTTAAAATGATGGGACATTCTAATGTATTTGTTCTCAAATTATAAGGAGGACTTTTCCTTTCTTGCGTAAAAACACAAAAAAGACAAAATGCTTAACGTGTTGAATTTATAGGGTTTCAAGCGACGTTTGTCTTCGTTTTGGCGTCTTCCCTGAGCTCCTGCATATGCGTGTCGAGCAGGCTCAGCGTGTTAACCAACTCGCTCAGGATCTCCGTCTGCTTTTCGATCTGGAGCTGCAACGTGTAGTCGGCTGCGCTCTTCGTTTGGACGGCGGGGCGTTGGCCAAGACGGGCTTCGAGGTCCTTGAGCTGCTCGGACAGGGATTCGATCATGCTGGCGCGCGACGCTTCGATCTGGGCCGACATCTGGAACCACTGGTCGAGGAACTGCTTTTGTATGGCTTCGGGAATCGTGCTCTCGGGCTTTTGAGCTTGCCCCTGGCCGTGGCTGACTTCGTCGGCGAGCTTTTCAAGCGCCACAAGCTTGGTTTCCAGAAGGGCGCGTTGCTCGTCGATGCGCTTGGTCAGCTCGGCTCCGACTTCCTGAATCATGCGCGCGTAATGCGGCGAAACGGCCAGTGCGGCGTTCAGTTTGTCGACGCGGCCTTGAAGCTCTTCGATGTTCGTCAGGCCGGGAATGACCTGAATTTCTTCGCGCAACGCCTGCCTCAAATCGCCGGGCAGGGCCGAGACAAAAACCGCGACGCGGCCGTCGAGCTCGGCGAGCTGGGAGATTTTGTCGCCGATGGCGGAGAGTTCCGCCCCGGAGGGAGCCGCAGGCGCGGCTGCGGGGGCAGGCGCTGTTTCCAGACGCTCGTTGAGCTTGTTTTGCAGAACGCCCAACTGATCCACGACTTGCGCGATCTGGCCGTTGAGCGCTTCGAGCACAGGTCTCCAGTTTCCGTCCGAGGGCTCGCCCGATTTTTCTTCCAGAGCCCTGGCGAGGCCGAACTGCGAGTCTGCCTGCGCGTCCAGTTTTTCCTGCAAGGCGCCCAGACGATCCGTGATCGCCGAGATTTGGCCGTTGAGGGATTCCAGCATGGATGTGCGCAAGGCGTCGGACGTTTCGTCGCTATGCATCGACGTTTCTTCCAGAGCTTTGGCAAGGCCAAATTGCGAATCCGCTTGCGCATCCAGCTTGGTTTGAAGGCCGTCGATCCGATCCATGATGTCGTCGAGCCTGCCGCCGATCTTGTGATCGAGCGCGTCGTCGTCCCAGCGGCTCTTGATGCTGTCGGTCGTTTCGTTCAAAACCTTGCCGCTGGCCTGAAGCAGATTGATCGCTCCGAACAGGCGCTCGCTCAGGGAATCCGCCGTCGACGAGAGCTTGGTCAGGGTTTCCTTCGTTTGTTCGGCGTTGGCTTTGAGGCTGATGTCGCTGGAGGCCAGAGATTGCAGCGTGCTGCTGAGCTGCTTGCCTGTGATTTGCGTGATCTCGCCAAGGCCCTTCGCGCGCTCCTGTATGACGGGGATCAGCCGCGTCAACTGGTCGGCCGTATGGGCATGCGCGTTCTTCAGGTTCTCGGCGCCGCCGACCATTTCCTTGATGGCCTTGGCGATTTGCTTGTCGCCGTTTTGTCCGCGCTGCTCGATATCGCGCAGGATGTTTTCGACTTTGCCCGACAGGGCGACGATGGCTTCCTTTTGCTGCTTGACGGAGCTTGCCAGGGCAACCGCCTGTTCGCGGATGGTTTCGGAATCCGTCGACAGCGCTTTCATCATCGCTTCGAACAGGGAGCGCGATCCGCCTTCGAACCTCATGCGCACGGGGCCTTGTTCGCTCATCAGCGACAGGTCCGGCAAGTGGCTGAAGTGATAGCGCGCAAGGTCGATGGCGCGCGCAAGCTCGCCGACCATGTCTTGCCGTTCGATGCCCCAAACAGCCGTTCTCATGTCGCCGTGCGCCATGTTCTGGATGCTTTGCGCCAGCGCGCGCATGGGGGCCGAGCGCCGGTCGCGCAGGATCAGGTAGACGCCCGTTGCGCATCCTGCCGCCACGATCAGGCTGAACCAGCTTACGAGGGTTAGCAGCATTCCCCAGAATTGCGCCTGATTTTGAGCTTCGGTTCGCGCTCCTTCGTTGCCGGACGATTCATGCGCGTCAAGAACGGTCAGCGCCGAATAGAGCGGCGCGAGGTCGGTGGCGACGACTTCGTTCGACAGGACTTCTCCTGCAGGGGCGGCGATTTTGTCCATTGTTGCCGAAAAAAGCGTTGCGATCGATGTCAGTTCCTGTTTGACGTCTTGCGACGGTTTTTCGGGCAGGCTCGCCACGATTTCGTTGGCGGCTTTGATGCGTTCCTTCATTTCGGCAATGCCGGACGCGTCGTGGGTGAAGACGTATTTTTGCGCAAGGCCCAGAAAACCCCCATATCCCCATTCTTTCTTGAGGCGGGTGTAGGGATTTTGACTGTCCGCTGGCGCGGATTCGACTGTGGCCATCGCGGCTTCGGCCCGGTCAAGCCGGTACTTCAGATAGCCGGTTCCGCCGATCATCATGACGCAGAAGAAAACAACCAAACCGAGAACAAAGGCCGTTGCGCGACCGATGTTGGATGAAGGAGGGAGACCGGACATGTTTAACTGTGTGAAAAAGCAGGATAAACGAAAAGAGGGGGCGATTATGGTAAATTTTTAAGAAAAAAGCAATCTCTTCAGCACGCTATCGCGATTTTCTAAGGCTTTGCGACAGGATAGGGGCGGCGACTTCCGGCTTTTGGGATTTTGGGTATGGATTGCCGTGACGTTCTCTGGCAAAAACAGAGTCCCCGTTGTTTGTGAGCGTATATTTTTGGAGAGATATTATGACAGAAGCCGTCGCCAATAATTTGCATACCATGATTGCTGAATACACGGACGATGTCTGCGCGCTGGGCTATACGAAGGAAAAGGCGCAGGATGCCATTGCACGCGCTTTCAGACATGCTTCTTTTGAGCTTTTTCCCCCTTGGCAGCGCAAATATGGACAGGAACTTTCCATGTTCACGATGGTCGGCGTTTTTGCCGCCGGATCGAGCGTTGCCAATTTCGTTCTGGATTTGCCCGATACGTCGTTTCTCAAGATGGGCATCGTTGTCGGATCGTTTTTTGCCGGTTTGGTCTGCGGCAGGTCCTTGAATTACAGGCTCCACAAAAACGCGCCCGTTCCGAGCTTCTATTCCGCCCAGTTCGACAAGGACGGTCGGGTGGATGCTTTCGCCAAGGGATCGGATCTGGTTTGTTTGCGTGCGCGCAAGCGTTTGGGCGCCGAATTGGGGGTCGCCTGGAACAAACCAGAGTTCAAATACCTGAATAAGCCCCAGACCGGGCCCAAGCTTTGAGAGGAGACGATATGTCGGAGCAAAAGAACAATCTGTATGAGCTTATGCAGGCTTATAAAGGCGATCTGCTGAACATCGGTTATTCCGAACAACAATCGGATTCAGCCGTTCGGACTGCGTTCCATCAGGCGACGCGCGAATTTTCGACGCGGCGTTCGCGTACTTGCGGCGCCGGCGCGATGGGCGGTATCTGGATCACGGGTCTTTTGGCGATGTTCAAGTTTTCTCAATGGGCCGATACCATCGACACAACGGAGCCGAGAATTGAATTTGTGAAAACCGTGGCAGGAATGGCGATTTTCGGCGTCACGATCCTCGGCGGCATCGACGCTTTCAGGAAAATCAATGCCCGTCTTTTTGCGGATCCTTTCTATAGAAACCAGTTCGACGAGCGCGGCAATCCCGATCCGGAGGGCGATGAATCCCTTCCTGTTTACGATCGGGCCAAGGATATCCTCGCAAGGCAATATGGCGTTGCGCGGGTGAAGCCTTCGAAGCGCCCGGCCGGAGACGGTCCCGAGTGCGGATAGAGAAACGTATGTTTTCAGGAGATAATTGATGATCGATTCGGATACGAAAAACGACACGCAATACAATCTCTATCATTTGCAAAAAATATACGTTCCCGAAATGGAACGGCTGGGCTATGGCCGGGGCGATGCCAGTCTGGCCGTCAGGTCGGCGTTCCGGCAGGCGGATTTCGAAACGACTTTCGCGCGAGGCATCGTCGGCGGGGGGCTTGTCGCTGCCGGCGTTTTCTTGTGCATCGCTCGTCCTTTGCTGTCGGTCGCGTCCAATATTCCGTCGCTTGCGGCTTCTCCTGCATTCGCTCTCGCCATAGGCGTTCTTCCTGCGGCGGCGGGTCTTCTGGTGCTGGATCGTGCGCGCAAGCGGGGAAGCAAGTACCCGGTTTTCAGCCGCCAGCTCGATTTGTCGCGGGACGATCCTGTCGTTGCAGAGATGCAAAAGAAGACGGTGACTACCGGCAACATTCTTCGGGCGGATGTCGGATGGCTCGAAACCACAGGCAATGCCGCGGACATCTGTTCTGCGTTGCATGCCGAGAGGACTGCCGCCGTCCGGCCCGGAGCCGTCGGCTCACCCACCGTTTTTGGAAAGGCGGACAGATTTTTGTCCCGCAAGTATGACTTGGCGCGCAAGACCAGAGGATGGCTTTTCCCGACGCTTAAATAGGGAAGGGTTTTTCTGGAAATTCCGGCGCCTGATCTTTATGCTTTTTAGAAAAGGAAAGAACGATGTCTCTCAGTACGGAAAATAACAAACAATACAACCTGTACAATTTGCAGAAAATGTACGTTCCGGAAATCGAGCAGCTTGGGTATGGCAAGGCGACCGCCAATCTGGCTGTCAAGGACGCCTTTCGCAGAGCCGAATTCGAAACGACCTTCAATCGCGGGCTCAATGCCGGCATTCTTTGGGGGTTGGGCATCGTTGCGTGCTCCGCTCGTCCTCTGGCGGCGCTCATTCCCGATCAGGCCTCGCCCACGGTTTTGTTTCTGATGGCTTTTCTTTTTCCTGCGGCGGTGGCTTCTGCGGTGACTTTCCTGACTTTGAACCGTGTACTCAAACAGGCCGCAGAGCATTCGCTTTTCAGCAGCCAGCTCGATCCGGTGAGGCTCGATCCGGCCATCGTTCAGAGCGAAAAGAAGCGGGGGATCGAAAGAAGTAGCACTTATCCTCGCGGCAAGAACGATTTCAAATTTATCAAGTTCAAAACCGCCAAGGGCAAGGATAGCTTTCTTGAGTTCATTGCCGCGGAGCGCGCCGCCGTTCGGCCGGACGCTGCCGGTTCGCTTGCCGTTTTCGCTAAAGCGGATCGGATCCTGTCTAACGAGTTCGGGCTTGTGCGCAAGACAAAGGGATGGCTTTTCCCTTCATTGAAGTGAGCCGGGCGCGGAGGGATGGCCTCGGGGCAAAAAACGGAAGACCGCGAGTACAATCTTTATAATCTGCATCGCCTGTATGATCCTGACTTCGAAACGCAGGGGTATTCGGAGGGGCGCGGTTTGATTGCCGTCAAAAGAGCTTTTCGCGACGCCGAGTTTGAGGTCAACACTCTGCGCGGAGGACTTGCGGGCATGGCGACGGGGCTTTCTCTGATGTTCGTTGTTTCTCCTTATGCGCAGAAAGCCGGGCAGGCGATGGCGGCGGTGGGGCTTGGCGAGGCTTCCGTTCTGGGGCTGGTTCTTGCCGAAATCGCATGCGTGCTTCCGGCGGCGGCGGCGATGATTCCCCTGTTCGTGCGGGCGAAGAAACGCCCTGTTTTTCATCGGCAGCTGGATTTGTTGCGTCCCGATCCGTCTATTGTCGGGATGGAGAAAGCCGGGGCTTTGAAAATTGTTCCTGAAAATCCCGATGTTTTGCCTGAGAAGAGGCGGGCGCGGTTTGTGAAATTCGTCGCCGAGGAAAAGGCGGCTCTTTATCCCGATGTTGCTGGGGCGTGCGCGATCTTTTCCTGCGCCGACCTGAGGCTTTCGCAGACGTTACGCCTTCCGCGCAAAACGAGGGGATTTATTTTTCCGAAGCTTTGAACGAAGGCTATTCGTTCAGGCCCGTTCGCGAGATGCGCAGGTCCCGGTGGACCGAGATCGAGAGCAGGATCCCGCATCCGATCATGAGCGTCAGCATGGCCGTTCCGCCGTACGAAACAAGGGGCAAAGGGATGCCCACGACGGGGATCGTTCCCGTGACCATCGCGACGTTGACGAACACATAAAGGAACATCGTGACTGTCAACCCGAAGGCGGCAAGGCGGCCGAACTGGTTTCTGCACGTCAGGGCGATCATGAAGCCGTAGGCGATCAGCAGGAAGTACAAAAGCAGCAGAAACGTCGCGCCCAGCATGCCGAATTCTTCGGCCAAAACCACGAAGATGAAGTCCGTATGTTTTTCGGGAAGGAACTGAAGCTGGCTTTGCGTCCCTTGGCCGAAGCCACGGCCGAACAATCCGCCCGAGCCCATGGCGATTTTCGATTGCAGGATGTTGTAGCCTCGGCCCAGAGGGTCCGCTTCGGGGTTGAGGAACGTTGTGAGGCGGGCTTTCTGATAATCGTGCAGATGGTCCCATGCGAACGGCAGGGCGGCTCCGATCAGGACGATGACGAGCACGAATTTCCACCAGCGAACGCCGCCCGCGAAGAAAACCGCGCCGCTGGCCAGAGTCAGGAGAAGCGCGGTGCCCAGATTGGGTTGCAAGAGCACGAGCCCGACCGGGATTGCGACCATCGCCGTCGGTGCGATCAGCTTGATGGGCTGGCCGATGTCGTCGAGCGACAGGCTGTGAAAATACTTGGCGAGGGCAAGTACCAGCGTGACCTTCATCAGTTCCGACGGCTGGATAACGATAAAGCCGAGGTTGATCCACCGTTGGGCGCCCATGCCCGTATGCCCGATGGCTTCGACGACCACGAGGAGAAACAGCATGAACCCGTACATGACATATGCGTAGCGCAGCCAGATGCGAACGTCGGTTAGCGAGATGATGAACATCAGCCCCAGACCCACGGAGAACCTTGCCAGTTGAGGTGCGGCCCATGGCGTCCAGCTTTTGCCTCCCGCCGAATACAAAAGGGCGACTCCGATCAGGCCGATCGCGACGATCAGGGCGATCATTCCCCAGTTCAAGAGCCGGATTTTTTCGAGGAGGGTCAGGTTATCCGAGGTTGCAAGGCGAGGCATTTTTTCTCCATAAAACGTTCCCATTCTAGGGGGGAACGCGGAAGATATATAGATATTTCGGGCTTACTTACAGGCTTTCATTCCCGGAAAAAATGCCCTAAATTGACGCACCTTTTCACTGAAATCGGGACAAGTCCTTATGCAATCGGCCATTATCGTATTCCCCGGCACAAACCGCGAGCGTGACGCTGCTCTGGCTCTGGAGCGCTCTTTAGGCCAAAAGCCGCATATCGTTTGGCATACCGACAAGACTTTGCCCAAGGTCGATTTGATCCTTCTTCCGGGTGGTTTTTCCTATGGCGATTATTTGCGTACCGGCGCGATGGCGGCCCATGCGCCGATCATGCAGGAGGTCAAGGCCCGCGCCGCTCAGGGCGTGCGTGTTTGGGGTATTTGCAACGGATTCCAGATTTTGTGCGAATCCGGCCTTCTTCCCGGCGTTCTTTTGCATAACAGGAGTCTCAAGTTTATTTGCAAGCCTGTGACCCTTTCGGTCGAAAACACCGACAGCGATTTTACGCGCCTGTGCCGCAAGGGGCAGGATTTGCGCGCCATCATCGCGCACGGCGACGGCAATTATTTCGCCGAGTCCGAGACGCTCAAACGGATCGAAGACAACGGGCAGGTTGCGTTCCGTTATCGCGAAAATCCCAACGGCTCGGCAAACGACATTGCGGGCATTTTCAACGAAAAGCGTAATGTTTTGGGCATGATGCCTCATCCCGAAGACGCTTTCGAAGAGCTTCACGGAAGCACTGACGGCAGGCTGTTGTTTGATAGTGTGGCCAAGGCCTTGGCGGCTTGACCTTTTCCTTCCCGGCAGTCTTTTTGCCGTTCCCGGCGCTGCCGGGACGCGGGCCCTTTGTAACTCTTTGTAATATTTAAAAATACGCTCGTTAGTATTGCGTTCACCACTGTGTGTTAATATTCGTTACTGGGACATATTTAAACGAATATTCGGGCGATTTTTTTTAAGAAGATTATGGAGAGCGCCAATGACTCCGGAACAAAAAACTCCACGGCAAGCAATCGCTCCGGAAAGAGAGCGAGAGATCGAAGAAACGATCATTTTCAGCGGGGACTGGATGTCCGGGTCTGTTTCGAGACTGAACGGCAGCGGAGTGACAATCCCCACGCGTGAATTGGACGCGGGGACGGACGTTCCTGCCGATAAGCTCAAGGACGCCGTGACCATTCTGAAGACCAAATTCGATATCGCTTCGAGCGTGATGCCGGGACACAGGCTTTTGATCAAATCGGAAGGGCCCAACCACAGGCCGAGCACGGATGTGGAAAAGTTCTCGGCGCTGCTTTGCCTGGCCGATCCGGTGTTTTGGAACAAGAATGTGATGAGCATCGATACGCTGTCGCAAACGCAGCAGGCTTATGTGTTGAATCGCGTTGGGACGTGGAATCTCAAAGGCGAGGAACGCGTCGATGCCGACAACAACAAGATATTGTTTGTGCCTGAAGACAAGATGCCCGAGTTGCATCGTATTCTTCCGTCGCTGGCTGTGTCCGGTTTTGCGGACCCGCGCCAAAGGGCGCAGCTTGCCAAAGGGATGTCGTATAACATGTGAGGCCGTTCGCCCATGAACGACAAGCAAAGCAGGGAAATCGAGAAAGGCGTCCTGTTTAACGAGGACTGGATGGCCAGCGAGCAGACGGAAGCTCCGGCGCTGACTTTGCCTGTCGATGGCGTTCCTGACGAGGATGTGCGCGAGGCCGTTCGCATTCTGAACGAAAAATACCGCATCGGAGCTTACAAGTTCGTTGTGTTCTCCCGCATTCTTGGCGAGCAGTCGGCGTTGCGAATCGAGTCGCTCGATGTCGACCGCTTCAATGCCGCTCGCGTTCTTGCGGACGGGCGTTCGTGGTCTTCGACGGTGGCTTTGGCGGGGGACGGCGGTGTCCGTTCGTCAGAGACGTTGCATCCCAACGGCCTGTCGGATTTCCAGATTGGCTATATGGAGGAACTTCTCAAGAGCTGGGGCGTGCCTTGTTCGTATGAGAACAAGAGCCTGTTTGCCAAATGCGCCAAAAGCCTGATAGGCAAAAGCGCTTTCAAAGGCGATGCCCTTTTGCCCAAGGCTCTCGACCGGGGCCGTATCCTCAGCGTCGAGGGGGACGTCAATATCGAAAAATTATGGGATAAACTCCTCTGGAAACAGCCTCAGGAGTGTAAACGGCCCGGCACTTCCGTGCGCCCGGCTCCGTCGTCCGGCGCCTTGACTCAACACTGAATCGCTTCTCTCAAAAACAAGTCTTTCCGTCTTTACCTCTTGAAGCATCTTCGGCGAAGTGTAATTCTGTTTGGCCTTGAGCGGGGCAGGGCTCTGCTAAATCTAAACGCCGGAGATCAAAATGAAAGTGTATTACGATAAAGACGCAGACCTCGATATTATTCGCGGAAAAAAGGTTTGCATTATCGGTTATGGCAGCCAGGGTGCGGCTCATGCCAATAATCTCAAAGACTCCGGCGTCGATGTGGTCGTAGGCCTGCGTACGGGTTCGGCAAACGCCAAGAAAGCCGCCGGCATGGGGCTTCAGGTCGAGGAAATCCCGGAGGCTGTCAGGCAGGCCGACGTTGTGATGATGCTCGCGCCGGATCAGCATCAGCAGGATATTTACGAGAAATTCGTGGAGAGCAATCTCAAGGACGGCGCGGCGCTTATGTTTGCGCACGGCCTCAATATTCACTTCAAGCTTATCAAGCCCAAAAAGACCGTCGACGTGATGATGTGCGCGCCGAAGGGGCCCGGTCATACCGTTCGCGCCGAATACACGAACGGCGGCGGCGTTCCGTGCCTTGTGGCCGTTTGGCAAAATGCGACCGGCAAGGCGCTCGATATTGCTCTGGCCTATACCTCGGCCATCGGAGGCGGACGCTCGGGGATTATCGAAACCACGTTCAAGGACGAGTGCGAAACCGATCTTTTCGGCGAACAGTGCGTGCTTTGCGGCGGCGTTTCGGCGCTGATCAAGGCGGGATTCGAGACGTTGGTCGAGGCGGGCTATCCCGAAGAAATGGCTTATTTCGAATGCCTGCATGAGCTCAAGCTCATCACCGATCTCATCCATCAGGACGGGCTCGCGGGGATGCGCCACTCCGTTTCCGATACCGCCGAGTACGGCGACTATACGCGCGGTCCGCGCATCGTGACGGCCCAGACCAAGGCGGAGATGAAAAAAATCCTCTCCGAGATTCAGTCAGGCGCGTTCGTGCAGGAATTTCTGGGCGGCAACAAGGAAGGCCTTGCCAAGCTTCCGGAATACCGTTCGGAAGAAGCCAGGCATCCGCTCGAAGCGGTTGGCCTCAAGCTCCGCGCGATGATGCCGTGGCTCAAAAAAAACCGCCTGCTTGACAACGACAAGAAAGTATCCGCGTAATCGGGGTCTGCAACTTTCGGGGGAGTTTGGTATGGGCGCCATCGGTTCGGTTAATTCGACGTTGCTTGTTTTTGCGCTTCGTTCCGAGGCTCAGGGGCTTTTTGACGATTGCCACGTTGTCTATACCGGCGTCGGCAAGGTCAATGCGGCCTATAAGCTTATGCTCGGATTGCTGGCGTGGAAGGAAAAACACGGCGCTTATCCCAAGCTTGTGCTCAATGTCGGCAGCGCCGGATCGAGCCTGTTTAGCCGCGGGACGATTGTGAACTGCACCCAGTTCATTCAGCGCGACATGGACGTGACAGTTTTCGGCAACGCGCTGTTTACGACTCCGAACGAGGATTTGTCTCCCGTCTTCTCGGCAGGGATCAGGTGCGAGCCTTTTCCTCAGGGCGTTTGCGGCAGCGGCGACAGCTTTGTCATGGACGACAAAATGCGCGGGTGGAAAGTCGTCGATATGGAGGCTTATGCGCTGGCCAAGGTGTGCGCGGGGCAGGGCGTTCCGTTTTGCTGCCTCAAGTTTATTTCGGACGGAGCGAACGCCGGTGC
>JAQUUS010000029.1 GCA_028693775.1 Alphaproteobacteria bacterium
CCGACACGAACCAAAATCCCCCTCCCCTTGCGGGAGGGTTAGGGGCGGGGTAAAGCGGCTCCGCCCGCCCAACGCATGAATTCTCAAACGCCTCACACCGCGCCCAAGCAACCGCAAAACACGCCCGAAACAAGAAGCCGCCCCGACACGAACCAAAATCCCCCTCCCCTTGCGGGAGGGGTTAGGGGCGGGGTAAAGCGGCTCCGCCCTCCCAACGCCCCGATCTCAAACTCCCTAAGCTGCAGCGCGGCGCTTGGCGTCCTTCCGCATACTATACCACTGCTGCAGAATGCCGAGCAGATTGCTCCAGGTCCAGTAGATGACAAGCCCGGCGGGCATACTTGAAAGCAGATAGGTGAAGAAAATCGGCATAAAGGTCATCATGCGCGCCTGCGACCTGTCTGGCGGCTGGGGCGACATCTTCTGCTGCAAGATCATGCTGATGCCCATAAGGAACGGCCAGGCGCCGATATGCAGGGCGGGCGGAAGGTAAAGAGTAAAGAGCCCCAGATTGACGGAAATCTGCTCGACCACCGACCACGGAGCGAGCCCGAACAGATTGAACCACGACGTAGGATCGGGAACGGACATATCGCGAATCCACCCGAAGAACGGCGCGCCGCGCATTTCGATATTGACGTTGAGCACCTTATAGAGGGCGAAGAAAATGGGGATCTGAACGAGCATAGGCATACATCCCGACATGGGATTGACCTTCTCGCGCTTGTAGAGCTCCATCATCTCCTGGCTTTGCTTGACCTTGTCGTCGGCATAGCGTTCCTGAATGCGCTTCATCTCGGGCTGAATGGCCTTCATGCGCGACATGGAATGATAGGACTTCTGCGAAAAATAAAAGGTCCCAAGCTTGAGCAGAACGGTAAAGAGCAGAATGGCGATTCCCATATGGCCGACCATATGCTCGATAGCGGTGAGCAAATAAAGGAAGGGCCGTGTCAGGAAATAGAACCACCCGAAATCGATGGCGCGGTCGAAATGAGGAATGGCATATTTGTCGGCATAGCGGTCAAGAAGGCTGACGCGCTTGGCGCCCGCAAAGAAGTGCATAACGCGTTCGACGCTGCCGCCTGCCGGAACGGTTACGGGCGCGCCGCGAAAATCGGATTGGAAAAAGCCCTTTTCCGGCTCCTTCGCCCCCGCCCTGTTATAAGCAAATTCGCCGACGAGCTTTTCGGTCTGCGGGGGAATCATCGCAACGAGCCAATACTTGTCGGTCATGCCGAGCCAACCGCCGACGCTCGGAAGAGATTTTTTCTCGCTGTCGATCAACTTTGTGTATTTGAATTCCTCCAAAGTCCCGCCCAAAACGCCGAGTCCGCCTTCGTGAACGACAGAAGAGCGCCCCTCTTGAACGGGCATCCCCCTGCGCGCGACAATCCCGAACGGATAGAACGTCACAGGCGCCGCCGCCTTGTTGACGATGCGATCGGTAATGGTAAACATGGCCTTGTCGTCGACGGCAACGGTGCGTTCGAAAACCTGCCCCTGCTGGTTGTTCCAGAACAGGCGAACGGAATGGTCCGGAGTCAAAGCCTTTCCGTCGGATTTCCAAAGCGTATCGGCGGAAGGAACGGCAATCGAAATTGAATCGGCCAGCCAGTTGAATTCGGCATAATAAGAGGGATGAGGCTCATCCGAGCCCGAAGGCGAAAGAAGAACGATGCGGGGCGACTTCTGGTTCTGCTTCTCGAGATAGTTCATAAGGGTCAAATCGTCGAAACGAGCGCCCTTGAGATTGATGGAGCCGGAAAGTTCGGGCGTATCGATGCGAACTCTCGAAGCCGCCTCTTTCGAGACAATCTCGTTTCTATCGCGAAGCGCCTGAACTGCGGGTTTGGCCACAACGGGAGCCTGCCCGCCCTTGGGGGTCACCTGCTGCGTCACCTGCCGGGTATGAACCGAAGCCTGCTGAGGCTTGACGTAAAAGTATTGAAACCCAACCAAAATCGCAAAAGACAGCACGATGGCGAGAAAAACGTTATTGTCGTTTTTGTTCATCTAACAGCACTCTCAACTCAAAAAGTTGGCGCAAAGCCAACGGGTTGTGATAAACCGGGTTCCAAGGAGTCCCTCGCTCCGGCGACGCTCGAACGCCGGGGAAAAAGCGGCATTGCAAGCCGCATCGGACGAGTTCAGTAACAGGTATTTGAGCCGGGGAAAAGCCATAAATGGCAACATCCAGCCCTCTCGCCCTGTTTTTAAGGGCCCTGATATGGATCTACCGGCATAGCCTGTCGGCATTCATGGGACGGCAATGCCGTTTTTTACCAACATGTTCGGCCTATGCGGACGAGGCCATCCGGGTCCACGGAGCGATCAGGGGAGGATGGCTTGCCCTCAAACGGATAAGCCGCTGCCACCCGTGGGGCGGGCACGGCTACGACCCGGTTCCGCCGAAAGATTAACGGCCTACCTTTTAAGAAATCCGACCAAAACCCTGTAGTCGGGCCCGGCGCGCAACTGCGCGGGAGACAATGGAATAAAAACGTGCAGCGGCTCAGTCAGCTCGGTCACGGAAGTGTCGTCCGAGAACTCGAAATGAGCAGTCACGACCTCCCTGCTCAAAACCTTGTCCGAAGGATCGACGACGGCAATAAAGTAAGGCGCGCCGACTTTGTCTCCGCCCAGCCGGGGGCCTTTCTGGGCCAGAGCGCGAAGTTCGAAAGCGATGTCGATGCCCGTAAGATCGTCGGTATCGTTGCGATAGGCGCAATCGCCCTAAAGCGTCTTGAGCTTGGCCTTAAAGACCAACTCACCGGCATGAGGCCCCGAACCGCCATAATCGAAAGTTTCCTGAGCCTGCCGCAAGATCGCGACCTGGGGGCAAATCAGATTTGCGGTCGAAACCTCGGTTTCCTCGGGCGCGGGCGGCTCCGGAGGAACGCCGGGCTTGCCGTCGCTCGAACAAGCGCCCAAGGCCAAAAGAAGAAAAAGACTTCCGATTTTTCTCATGCAACGGCTCCCAGTTTCTTCGCGGCGCGGTCGATAGCCTCGGCCGCCTCGTCGAGTTGTTCATCGGTCACGACCAGCGGCGGCAGGAAACGCACAACGTTTTCGCCCGCCTCGATGGCCAGAAGTTTTTCGTCGCGCAGCGCGGCCGAAACCGAGCCGTTCGGCGGCACGCACACAAGGCCGCGCATGAGCCCCCGGCCCCGGGCCGACGAGAAAACCTTCGGATGCGCCTTCACCAGATCCTCAAGCCGCTTGCCCCAAACGTCGCCCTTGCGGCGAACCTCTTCGAGAAATCCCGGCGTGGTCATGATATCGAGAACGGCATTGCCGACTTCCGTCGCCAGCGGATTGCCGCCGTAAGTCGAACCGTGCGTGCCCTTGGTCATCCCCTGCGCGGCCTTTGCCGTGGCAAGGCAGGCGCCGATGGGAAAACCGTTTCCGAGCGCCTTGGCGATGCACATGATATCGGGAACGACGCCGTCCCATTCATGCGCGAACAGCTTGCCCGACCGTCCCATGCCGCACTGAACTTCGTCGAACATAAGCAGCATGCCCTTTTCGTCGCAAAGCTCCCTGATCTGGCGCAAGAAACCCGCAGGCGGAACCTTAAATCCGCCTTCTCCCACGATAGGCTCAATAGCAATGCCCGCCGTCTCATCGGTCACAACGGCGCGAACGGACTCGATATCGCCGAACTCCGCCAGATCGAACCCGTCAATAAGCGGCCCGAACCCGCCGACCATCTTGTCGGACTTCGAGGCGGCAATGGCGGTCATCGTGCGCCCGTGGAAATTGCCCTTGAACGTCACGACGCGATACCGCTCCGGCTTGCCCGTGGCCGAAAAATACTTGCGCATCGTCTTGATGCCGCATTCCCAAGCCTCAACGCCCGAATTCTGAAAGAAAACGGTATCGGCGAATGTCAAATCGACAAGGCGCTGGGCGAGCCTCTCGCCGCTGTGCGTCTTGAACAGATTGGAAACCGTCCAAAGCGCCTCGGCCTGTTTCTTGAGGGCCTCGACAACGTGCGGATGGCAATGCCCGAGGCTGACCACGCCGACGCCGACCAGAAAATCGAGATAGCGGTTTCCCTTGTCGTCAAAAACATAAGCCCCCTCGCCGCGCTCCATATGAAGATCGACGCGATTGTAAACAGGCATCAAAACCGGAAAATAAGACATTCTGACCTCACTTAAGCCTTTAATTTGTATCCCTTGTCGAACAGACAATAGGCCGCGCCCAAAAGACCGAGATCGACCGCGAGCGCGAAAGCGATAGCGATCTCCATAGCCATATCGCCCTGCCCGGTAAACCCGTAACGGAATCCGTCGGTAATATAAAACAGCGGATTGACATAGCACAAGAAGCGCCATTTCTCGGGAAGGCTGTCAATCGTATAGAACGCGCCGGAAAGAAAAGTGGCGGGCGTAACGATAAAGGTCTGAATGGTCACAACATGATCGAACTTGTCGGCCCAGATACCCGTGATGAGCCCGAGCAACGAAAGCATGGCCGACCCGGCGGCTGCAAAATAAAGAATATAGAAAACGTCATAAAATTTCAGATCGACAAAGAACGAAAAGCAGCCGATCAAAAGAGTCCCTGTCAAAAGGCCGCGCACGATGCCGCTGACGGAATAGCCGACGGCGAGTTCGAACGCCGAAAGCGGGGTCATGAGAATATCGACGATATTGCCCTGAAGCTTCGAAAGAACGAGCGAAGCCGAGGTATCCATAAACGCGTTCTGAGCCATGGTGATAAGTATGAGCCCCGGCACAAGAAACTGCGTAAATTCCTCTGCGGTGCCGCCCGGCTGTCGCGCGCCGAACACAAAAACGGAGTAAAACAGAAGGGTCGAAACAATAGGCGCAACAAGGGTTTGCACATAGATCTTCAAGAAACGCTCGATTTCTTTCTGGATCAAGGTGCCCAAACCCAGCCAGTTGACAGGACCGAGCTTGCGAGGCTGCAAAACGGGAACGGACGATACGGACATAAAAAACACCTTAGCCTATTTTTGGGTCGGATCAACGCCCATGCACCAGCAAATGATCGCCTTGTGGGCATGCAGGCGGTTTTCGGCCTCGTCCCACGCGGCGGACTGCGGACCGTCCAGAACGGCATCGGTCACCTCCTCGCCGCGGTGCGCAGGCAGGCAATGCATGAAAATGGCGGCCTTCGACGCGCGCTTCATCAAAAACTCATCGACGCGGAAAGGCGTCAAAAGCTGTTCGCGCACCCCGGCGTCGCTGTTGTGCATCGAAACCCAGCAATCCGTCAGAACGATATCCGCGCCGTCCACGGCGTCAAGGTCGCGCGTCACGCCGATCTTCGCGCCCCCGCGCTGCATATCGGCCAAAAGCCGTGCGGGCGGCGAAAACTGCGGCGGGCACACGATATCGAGCGAAAACCCGAGCATGGGAGAGGCATGCATCCAGCTCATCAGAACATTGTTATCGCCGTCGCCGAGCCAAACGGCCCTTTTGCCCGCCAGATCGCCGAGGCGCTCTTCGGCGGTCATCAAATCGGCGATCACCTGCCCCGGATGCGAAGCGTCGGTCAACCCGTTGATAACGGGAATCGACGCGCCCTGAGCCAGTTCATGAAGCTTGTGAGGCGCAAAGGTACGGATCATGGCGATATCGACGTAGCGCGACAAAACGCGCCCGGTATCGGCAATGGTTTCGCCTCGCCCGAGCTGGATTTCCGCGCCCGTGAGGGTCGTCACAAAGCCGCCCAGCTGACGCATGCCGACCTCGAACGACACGCGCGTGCGCGTCGAAGGCTTTTCAAAAATCAGCGCGAGGGTCTTGCCGGTCATGGGCTGATAAGCCAGCGGATCTTTCTTGAGCCTGTGCGCCAGCGCGATGATCTTCTTCACCTCCCCGGCGCCGACCGCGTCGAGATCCAGAAAGTCCCTGCCGTTGTTGTTCCGTGCATTCGTCATGACGCACCGCCTTTCCTGTATTCCTGCGCGAGGCGCACATACTGCCCCGCGCGCGATCTGAATTCAGCCGACTCGGCCTCCGAAACGCTACGCGAAAACGCCGCCGGACGCCCCATCCAAATCTCGCCCGCACGCGCCGCCTTGCCCGGAGGCAAAACGGACCCCGCAGCCAAAACGGCGTTCGCCTCAATCGTCGCGCCGTCCATAACCACCGAGGCCATGCCGACGAACGCGCCGCTTTCGACCGTACAGGCATGAAGCAAAGCCATATGCCCGACAGTCACATCGTCGCCGATCAGGGTCGGAAAACCCTCGGCCGGAACGTCGCCCTGAGCGAGAGCGGCCTGCTTGTCCAAAGACACATGAATCACGGCGCCGTCCTGAACGTTGGTTCTCGCGCCGATGCGAATTTTGTTCATGTCGGCGCGAACGACGCAGCCGAACCAAACGGAGCTTTCGGCGCCAATCTCGACGTCGCCGACAATGACGGCTCCGGGCGCAATGAACGCCGACGGATGAATGCGCGGAAAAACGCCGCGATAAGGAAGAATGACAGGATGGGACATACGCCGAACCATAGCTCAAAAACGCCTTGCGGGAAACGTTTCGTTTTCCCCGGTCAACCGTTGGACGGGCTTGTGCCGAAGCGCCTGCGGCTGCCGGAAGACTCCGCGGGTTTCAAAGCGATATCGGCGATCCGCTCCAGTTCGGCGCGAACGGTTTTATCCGTTGGGGGAGCGAGATCGTAGGCCAGCTGAGCCACGGCGATGATGTATTTTCTGAGATTGTCGTTTTCGGTGCGAAACTCGGACACAAGAACCTGAGCCTCGTTCTCGTTATTGGCGCGAAGATTCCATGTGCGAAAAACGAATTGACGGCGCTCAACGCTCCGCCACTCCGCAAGCTCCTGAATATCGGCGCGCAACATAGTCTGTCGCTCGGAGAAAGGAGCGCTGATCTTCGAATCCAGCAAAATCCTGGCAACGACCGGATTGAGGCGCTCGGTTTCGAGCGTATCGAGCGTGAGGCTGTCCTGCGCCAGAGCGACAATCTCCGCTTCGACAGCCGCATGGGACGGCCCGCACCCGCCCTTCGGGCAGGATGCGCACGAGGGAACGCCCCGAACGATCTTCTGGGCGTTCGAAAGCATATTATCGAGATTAAGGCGAATATCTTCGCGCTCCAAAGGAACGAGATCCGATGCGATTTGTCCAAGAGCGATGATATGCCGTCTCGTAAGATCGGAAAAAGCCCTGACCCTTTCGGCCAGCTCGGCGGCGTTTTCTTCGCTTCCTTTTTCCAGATCTTTAATGACATCGGCGAAAATAACGTGCTGCTCCTGCCGTTTGCCGAGCATCTCCGCGATTTCGTTTCGCAACGCGTCTTCTTGCGGCGACTTGCCGCCCTTAACGTTCGACGCAAACAAGGTTTCGATGACCAGCGGGTTGAGAACGTCGCTTTCGAGCAGATGAAGCACGTTGATTTCCTGGATGGCTTCGGACAACTCAACTTTCGGATCCTTGCCGGACGAAGAATGATCTTTCATCGAAACCCCTGCTCAAAAAAACGATTCCCTGCAATCGGCCACGAGCCGCACGGTGCCCGGCAACTATACGATACTGATAAAAAAAAGAAACAAGGGCGCGCAAGGCGCGTAGTGCAAGCGCAAACAAGGTAAACGAAAAAACCGTCCGTCTCCAAACGCTTAAAATCAGCCGGGCTCAAATCCGAAGCCCGCGCCCCTGAGTCTGCGGGGCCGCGCGGGAATCTGGGCCTCATCCGCGACTTTGTCGAGCGCGCGGCGAAGATCCGGCCTGATGCCCGGAGCCATATCATAAGCCAGCTGGGCAACGGCCACGATATGCTTGCGCAGCGCATCGTTCTCGCGCTTCATGTAAAGAAGGAACAGCCGGGCATCCTCGTCCTTCTCCGTATCCAAAAGCCCGATGCGCTCAAGAATCTGTGCGCGGGCCCCGGTCCTTTCCCGCATGGCGTCGCGGATATCAGACCGCAAAAGATCCTGCCGTTCCGACAAAGGCCCCGAAGCCTCCGCAGCCTTCAAAACTTTCGCGACAAGAGGCTTCAACGAACGCTTCTCGAGCCCCAGCAAAAACGCCTCCTCCTTGAAGAGCTCATCGGATCGAACGTAAAACTCGCCCACGTTCCGCAGCCAAACGTTATCGCCCTCCCCCGCCCGCAAGGAAATGCGCCCCGAAGGAGCCGCCTGTTCCGACGAAAGAATCCGGTCGAGATCGAACCGCAAATCCGCGCGATGATCGGGCGTCAGATCGTAGGCGAGTTGCCCCAGAGCGGTGATGTATTTGCGCGTATCGCGCTCGAACGCCCGGACCTTGCCCACAAGCCCGCGCGCTTCTTCCTCGTTCTTTTCGTCGAGGCTATCGGTAATTTTCAGAAAAGAGAGCCGCTGCGTCTTGCGCCGCTCCATAAGATCCGCAATATCGGCGCGAAGCTCGGCCTCCTGCGGCGTTTTCCGTCCATGAACGCCGGACGAGAACAGAACCTCCATGACAAGAGGAGTCAGATTGGCGTTTTCCACATCGGCAAGCTTTCCGATGTCGCGAATGGCTTCGGATAGATCGAGTCTCGGATCTCTCCATGGCGAAGAATGGCCCCTCATCGCGAGTCCTCTCAAACGGTGGCGCGTTACCTGCCTTGCAGGGCGGAACGGCGTTGCACTGATGCCCTATTATTTTATGTAATGGCCCGAAAGTCAAAAACAACCCCCGCGCGCAAAAAACGGAAAAAACAAGAGCCTTCCCCGTTATAAAATGACCGTCGCGAGCCGTCGCAAGACGTTATGGAAAAAGGAGCCGGCCTGTCGCGCGTCTGGGCAGAGAATCGGTCAGCCCAATGCAGGAGCGCCGGGTTGATTTTGAACGGAGGCCGTCTTCGACGGTTTTTGCATGGAATCCATGAAATCCTCGAGCGCCTCGCGAATATCGCGCCGTTCGAAAGGAAGGCTGTCGCAAGCAATTTGAGCCATGAGAAAATACTGCGAACGCAAAAACGCGATCTCTTCCGCCGTGCGGGCCGAGGCTTCCTGAATGGCCGCAAGACTGCCCGGCGACGAAAAGTCCAGGCTTTCCGTCTCCAAAGAAGCCAAATACCCGCTTATGCGCCGGTCGCGCGCCTCGTCGAGCTCGAAAAGCTCGTCGAGCATCGCCTTATATCTTTCCTCTTCCGCGGGATCGGACGTACGGAAGATATGGTGCTTGAAGGTCCCCTTCTTCTTCGCCTTCCCATCCTTGCCCGTCAAAAGCAGGATGTCGTCGAAGTCATCGCGCTGTGCGAAACGGCTTGCAGAATCGATTGCTTTCGCCCCTCTATCCCAAACGTCGATCCGCGCTTGAATGGCGTCGTTGATGCAAGAGGACAAGTCTCCCTCGGCCTCGACACAGGATATGTATTCGTCTTGAAGAGTTAGATACCGCACATAGGCGGCATGAACGTCGCCGTCGGCATTGCCTTGATTGTTTTCCGAATTATGCGCGTTTTCCATAGCACCGATCCCAAAAAAAACAGCCCTGAAACAAGACATAAGTATACGCGAACAAGCTGAAATTATTTACACAAAAACACGCCCCCGCCGTCCCGGCTCGCCCCGCAGCAATAAAAACATGGTAAACGCCGCGCAAAAAAACGGGGAAAGCCGAAGCTTTCCCCGTTTCGATAAAGGCTTGAAATCGCCGATTAACGCTTGCTGAACTGGAAGCGACGGCGAGCCTTGACGCGACCGTACTTCTTGCGTTCGACGACGCGAGCGTCGCGGCGCAGGAACTTGGCGACCTTGAGAGGCTTGCGAAGTTCGGGTTCGAAGTAGGTCAGAGCCTTGGAGATGCCGTGCTTGACGGCGCCTGCCTGCCCGGACAACCCGCCGCCGACGACGATAACTTCAACGTCGAACTGGCCGGTGCGATCCGCAACGGCGAACGGCTGATTGACGATCATGCGCAAAACGGGGCGCGCGAAGTAAACTTCGACGGGGCGTCCGTTGACGACGATCTTTCCGCTGCCGGGCTTGAGCCAGACGCGGGCGATGGCGTTTTTGCGCTTGCCGGTCGCGCAGGCGCGGCCGAACTTGTCGACTTTCTTGACATACTTGGGTTGGTCGTCCGAAGCCGGGACCGAAGCCTCGGCATCGACAGCAACAACTTTCTCTTCCTTGACCTGTTCCTTGATGGCCGTCTTGATGCCCGTCAGGCTGGATGTTCTCTTACGCGTTGTCGTGGCCATGTGTTAGCCCCTCTTGTTCTTGCTGTTGCGGGCGGCGAAATCGATCTTCACCGGGTTCTGCGCGGCATGGGGATGCTCGGCGCCCTTGTAGACCTTGAGATTGGTCATCTGGCGACGGCCCAAAGGACCGTTAGGCATCATGCGCTCGACCGCTTTCTCGATCACGCGTTCCGGATGCGGGCTGGCCAGCATGTACGAACGGGTGCGCGCCTTGATTCCGCCCGGATGGCCCGTGTGGTAATAGAAGTTCTTGTCGTCAGCCTTGTGGCCGGTGATTTTGATCTTCTCGGCGTTGATGACGATCACGTTATCTCCGCAATCGACGGAAGGCGTGAAGGTCGCACGATGCTTGCCGCGCAACATGGCGACAATCCCGGCGGCGAGGCGGCCCAGAACGACGCCTTCGGCGTCGATAAGAACCCACTTCTTTTTGAGATCTTGATGCCTCAGTTCAAAGCTCTTGCTCTGAACGGTCTTGGCAATGCGAATTTTTCCAGACATTAGGTAACTCCCTAGTTAGGCGCGCTTTGTACAAATTCGGCCTACCCGGAGTCAACAGAAATAAAGAAATAACGGCGCTTTTTTGGCTGTGGTATCATAATACCGCGTTTTACGGCCTTTCGGGCCAGCCGGGGCTTTCCCCTTGCGAAAACCCCCAAAAAACCCGATAAAAGCCCCATGAATTTGAATACGTTAAACGGCATTCCTGATCCTGCGGATCAAGGCTTCGACGCCCTCCTCGACTGGATCAAGGCGCAAATCGCCGTTATCCGCAAAACGTCCCTGACGCCCGAAATCCTTAAAACGTTCCGCCCGGCCGAACTTGGCGACTGCCCGGCGCACCCGCTGGGCCCCGAAGCCGACCCCGCATGGAGGCGTTTTTTCCTCGCGACGCTTCTGGCCGACTGGGC
>JAQUUS010000030.1 GCA_028693775.1 Alphaproteobacteria bacterium
CATAAAGGTCCTCCAGTTCGATAATATCCAAAGGGAATATGTGCTTTGTGTGGCGCAAATTCAACAGCAAACGGACTTCTCGATAATGCCTTGAAAACACAAAAAGACCGGGTTTCCCCGGTCTTTTTGTCCTGACAAAGTCAGGCTACGGCTTGTTTGTCTTTCATCAGGCGTTCGATTTCGTCTTTGATGCCAAGTTTGAGAGCTTTTAGTCGGCCGATTGCCAGCTGGTCTACGCTGACACGAGAGGATTCTTCGCGAAGTTGCCGATCGAGGTCGGCGTGTTTTTTCTTTAAAGCTTCGATGCGATCTTCAAGAGCCATAACATCTACTCCTTGTAGTGAAAGAAACAACCTGTCTTTCATTCTATCATGAGTGGGACGCTAGCGCATGGCTTAAAGATGCTGCAGAAGCGAAAGAAGCGGGACGATCGCCGTAACCCCTTGACGCAAACGCGAATTGCGAACCAAGAGTCAGATAATTGCAAAAAGGGCCTCAGGATTCGAGCCCGGATTTTTTGCGGGGATTGTAGGCGTTTTTCTTGGCCCATTTTTCGACAAGATCCGTCAAATCCTGCGGAACGGGTTCGGGAAGAACGATTTTCAATTTCACGAACATATCGCCCGGATGCGTTCCGGCAACGCCTTTTCCCTTGAGCCGAAGGGCGGTGCCCGAATTCGATCCCTTCGGGATTTTCAGTGAAACATGGCCGTCAAGCGTCGGAACGGTAACGGAAGCGCCCAAAACGGCTTCCTGAAGGCTAACGGGAAAATCCAGAAAAATATCGCGATCCTTGCGCGTAAAAAAAGGATGAGCCGCGACCTGAAGCTCGACAATCGCGTCGCCCGCAATGCCGCCGGGCCCCGTTCGGCCTTGTCCCTTCAGGCGCAGCTTGTGTCCATCCTCGACGCCCGCCGGAATGGAAATATCGAGCGTTTTATTGTTGGCCAGAGCGACGCGTTTTTTGCCGCCGAGGCAGGCTTCGACAAAAGAAACGGTAATTTTTTGCGAAACGTCGCCGCCCTTGACGCTCGCGGCGTCTTCGGTTTGAAACCCGTTGTTTTTGTAGCGGCCCGAGGCCATGCCCATAAATTCCGAGAGAATATCTTCCATTCCCCCAAAGGCCGAAAAAGGCGTTTCGCCGGGATGCCCATAAGAAGACCGGGCGTTTCTGAAGTTTCCCGAAAACGGCTCGCTTTCCCCGAAAGGCCCGCCCGCAAAACCACGGTTGTGTCCGTGTGAATCGATCTCGCCTCTATCGAAGCGCGCCCGTTTATCCGGGTCCGAAAGGAGGTCGTATGCGGCCGTTACTTCCTTGAACTTTTGCTCAATATCCTTGCGGCCCGGATTGACGTCCGGGTGCAGTTTTTTGGCCAGCTTGCGATAGGCGCTTTTAATTTCGCCGAGGCTTGCCGTCTTGGAAACGCCGAGAATTTGATATGGATCAGACATGGAGAAACTCTAATCTGTTCTCCAATCGCCGGAAAGAGAATTTTAGCTTCCGGCCATTATGGACGCGATTTTCCAGCTTCCGTCGCCCTGCTGACAAGCCATGCTGCCGCCGTGTTTTTCCTTGCCTTCGACGGTTACGGTTTGTTGAAATTCGCGGCAAAAATAGCCGCTGTTATTGTAACTGTCTTTCACGGCCATGATCGTGCCGGAATTGCCGGACGCCGGGCTTTTCCAGGTTAAAATCTGGCCGGACGGGGCATTCATGGCCCGGCGTTCGGCCAGCGAATTCCTCTTTCTGTCGGTATCGTTCATCGCGGCGTGAATCTCGGGATCCGCCCATGCGCCGAGAACGATGCCCAAATTGGTTGCCGGGCGCACGCTTGTTCCCAAAGCGGGGGAGGCGATGGGTCGGGGCGGGATTCTTACCGTAACGGCCGTATCTGTCGGAAGAGGCGAGGGCTGTGGCGCCGTTTCGCAGGAGACGAGGGCGGGCAGAAAGGCGGTCAGAAGAAAAAGCGAGAAACGAGGCATATCTGTACGGCTGGAGTGAAGACGAGTGATTTGCGCAAAATACAATAAAGCGGCGCGTCGATCCAAAAAAACGGCCCTTGCGAGCCGAAAAAAGTCGTTGACGTGACAAAAAAGCACAAAATCGATTCATTCTCGAAATAAAAAAGAGTATTCTCTCCCGCATTCGTAAAACAAACAGGCGCGTTTCAGGCATGGCCGGATCGATTTCTTTGGATTTTCAAATAACAGTTCCCTCATGGACTCGCCTTCCGCGATTGCGTGCAAGGCTAAAAGAGGCGGCGCAGGCAACGGCGCAATATCTTGGTTCATCTCTACGCGCGCCCGCGTCCGCAACGATTTTGTTGTCCGGCAACGCCAGAATCCGGCAACTGAATTTCGATTTCAGGGGCATGGACCGGCCGACAAACGTTTTGTCGTTTCCGCAGTTCTCCCCGCCGGAAATCGCCCGTCTTGCCAAAAAAAACGATGAGATCGAGCTCGGCGATATCGCTCTTGCCTATCAATATGTTTCGAGAGAAGCGCGCGACGAAGAAAAAAAAGCGATCGATCACACGACGCATTTAGTCATACATGGGCTTTTGCACTTGTTTGGGTACGATCATCAAAAAGAATCTGCTGCGGAAAAGATGGAAAAAGCCGAAAGAACCATTATGAAGTCTTTGGGCCTGCCCGATCCGTATGCAACGCTTCGTCCCTCAAAAAGAAAATGAAAATGGTTTCCGAGAAAAAATCAAAAGACGAAAAGTCCAAAAACTTCTGGGTTGTTTTGTGGCAAAAGCTTGTGCACTTGTTTCGTGCGCCCTCCAATGCCGAAGCCCTGCGCGAAATCGTCGAAGAGCTTGTCGAGGACCCTCTTTCCGCCTCCGGGCTTTCGTCGGCCGAGCGCACCGCCCTGTCGAACATTCTAAAATTGCGCGAACGCCGCGTTATCGATTGCATGGTGCCTCGCGCCGATATCGTGGCGCTCGATGTCAGCGTGTCGCTCAAGGAGCTTGCGGACGAAATGTCCATCAACGGCTACAGCCGCATTCCCATTTTCAGGGGAACGCTCGACGATGTGATCGGCATGGTCCATGTAAAAGATATTGTGCCGTTTCTTGCACAGCAAAAACCATGCGTCATTCCTGATATTCTCCGGCCCGTTCTTTACGTTGCGCCCTCGATGCCTGCGTCGAAGCTGTTGCTGCAAATGCGGCAGACGCGCCAGCATATGGCTGTTGTGATAGATGAATTCGGCGGCGTTGACGGGCTGGTCACGATCGAAGACGTTGTCGAAGAGATTATCGGCGAAATCGAAGACGAGCACGACATTCCTCCTCCTCCTCCGGTTGTCGTGCGCCCGGATGGCACGCTGCTTGCCGATGCGCGGTTGCCTATCGAAAGTTTTGAGAGGCAGACAGGTTTGTTGCTGCCTTCGCCCGGCGCAGAAGATATCGATACGCTCGGCGGCTATGTCCTGCATCTTGCCGGACGTGTGCCACAGGTGGGCGAAATCGTTCAAAGCCCGGACGGGATTTCCTTCGAAATTCTGGAAATCGAGCAAAGCCGCGTCAATCGCCTTCGCATCCGCGCGCCGCGTCGAACACCC
The DNA here is from genome assembly GCA_028693775.1 of Alphaproteobacteria bacterium. Classification (GTDB taxonomy): domain Bacteria; phylum Pseudomonadota; class Alphaproteobacteria; order UBA9219; family UBA9219; genus CAIXLI01. Next base: position 3,572 of record JAQUUS010000030.1, read on the forward strand.
GAAGAAAAATAAACGCGTCGCGCGAAAAAAACGCAGAAAAAACAAAAACATTAAACAAAAATTAATAATAGATCGGCATACATAATGCCGACGACGCCAGCAATGGACAAAGGCCACGCGTCCGCTTGTTTCTTTCACAACATCTAAGGAGACCTCGATATGATAGCGAAAAAGTTTCCGACGCATGCTCGGCAAAAGGGTTTCACCCTAACCGAAATTGCGATCGTTCTTGGTATCATGGGCTTGATTTTGGGCGCGATCTGGACTGCAGCGTCCAGCGTGTATCAAAATCAACGTTCCTCGCATGCTCAGACGGCCGTTTTACAAATTGCTCAAGCCGTTCGTAATCTGTATGCCCAATCGTCCACGACGGGCTCAGGGGCTGCGGATATGACCTCTAGCTTGATTACGGCGGGCGTTATTCCGACGGACTTGATCAAAGGATCGACGGCAATCAATCCTTGGGCCGGCGGCACAACCAAAGTTTTGACGCCAAATACGAATGACAGCTTTACGGTTGAAATGACGGCCGTTCCTCGGGCTGCGTGCATCAGCATCCTTTCCACGGTTGCTGGCGTTTCTCGCGATCAAAGCCTTTTCGGAGTAGCCTCGACAACGGCAACAACACCCGTTAGCACTGCGACGAACGCATCGGCCATTAGTACCGGGTCGAGCCAAGTCGATATCGTGACCCCGGCTATTGCAGCGGCAGCTTGCAGCAACAACTCAAACACCATCCAGTTCGGCTTCTCGCTTAAGTCATAAGCTGAAGAGAACAGGGAAGAACGTTAAAGCGGGAAGCATCAGCTTCCCGCTTTTTCTTTGCGCGAAGACATGCTACACCAACAATACAATTTAACGAAATCATTGGGTTATGGTCGCGCGCGTTTCCACAGTCGCTTTCGAAGGCACGAATGTTCTGAACATCGACGTTCAGGTGCAGATGTCTTCCGGCTTGCCCAAATTCAATCTGGTCGGCCTTCCCGATAAAGCGGTGGCCGAAAGCCGCGAGAGAGTTCGTGCTGCGCTTTACGCTTTGGGGCTGTCGTTGCCCGCCAAGCATATTGCGGTCAATCTTGCGCCAGCGGATGTTTTGAAGGAAGGCTCTCATTTCGATCTGCCCATTGCGCTTGGATTGTTGGCGGCGATGGGCGTTTTGCCTCCGGAAGAAATATCTCGTTACACGGCGCTTGGCGAACTTGCGCTCGATGGCGCACTGTCTCCGGTTGCCGGAGTTCTTCCCGCAGCAGTGAACGCCAATGCTGCAAGCCGAGGGCTGATTTGTCCGCACAAAAACGGCGGAGAAGCGGTCTGGGCCGGGGAGCTGGAAGTGCTTGCTGCGCCGACGCTTTTGGCGCTTATCAATCATTTCAAGGGAACGCAGGTACTGGGCCGTCCCGAGCAGCAAATACAAACCGAAGACGGCAGCTATCCTGACCTAAAAGACATCAAGGGACAAGAAACGGCGAAGCGGGCGCTAGAGGTTGTTGCAGCAGGCGGCCACAATTTGCTGATGATCGGTCCGCCTGGCGCCGGAAAAAGCATGCTGGCAGCAAGACTTCCCGGCATATTGCCGCCGCTTGCGCCCGATGAGGCGCTGGATGTTTCGATGATCCATTCTCTGGCAGGATTGCTTGAGGAGGGAAAATTGCTGCGCCGCAGACCGTTTCGCGATCCGCATCATTCTGCATCGTTGCCGTCATTGATCGGCGGCGGAATGAAAGCCAAGCCCGGCGAAATATCGTTGGCGCACAATGGTGTATTGTTTTTGGATGAGCTGCCCGAGTTCCAGCGAGCGACGCTCGAAGCGTTACGGCAGCCGCTGGAAACGGGTCGGGCGGTTGTTTCTCGCGCCAATCATCACGTTACCTATCCGGCGCGCGTTCAATTAATTGCTGCAATGAATCCTTGTCGTTGCGGACACTTGGCCGATCCGGCCCGAGCCTGCGGCCGAGCGCCGAAATGCGCCAACGACTATCAGTCAAAAATTTCGGGACCTCTGTTCGATCGCATCGATTGCCATATCGACGTTCCCGCAGTCAGCGCCGCCGATCTCAGCCTGCCGCCTCCTGCCGAAGATTCCGTCATTGTTGCTGCACGCGTGCAAGCGGCGCGGGACATACAAACGGCGCGATATGCAGCAAACGCAAACGAGTTCGGGCCGGCGGTCCGGACAAACGCCGAGGCTGACGGAGAGTTGCTCGAAAAAGTTGCCGCGCCCAATCAGGAAGGCCGGGCGCTTCTGACACGGGCGGCCGAGCAAATGAAGCTTTCGGCCCGTGGCTACCACAGGGTATTGCGTGTGGCCCGGACGCTGGCCGATTTGGGGGGACAGGATTCCGTTAACCGGCTACATATTGCCGAAGCCCTGAGTTACCGGCGGCTGGATTTTGGAAAGCAATAAAAACAAGGGATTAATTCAGATTTTCAGGACCGCCCCTTGCGAGAAGCGTAACGGCGGGTCTATAAATGAAGCCCGAAATAAAGGAGGCCGCCATGCTCAGAAATGAAATCAACGAAGCGATGAAAAACGCGTTGCGCGCGAAAGACGAACGCACCCTGGCGACGACGCGCCTGATAATCTCCCGCATGCGCGATCTGGATATTGCCGCCCGGCCCAAAGGAAATGCGGACGGCATCGGCGACAGTGAAATTCTCGCCATGCTGCAAGGAATGGTCAAGCAGCGCCGTGAATCGATAGCCATGTACGAAAAAGGAAACCGCCCCGATCTCGTCAAGCAGGAGAGCGAGGAGATAGAGGTCATTGAGCGCTTTTTGCCCAAGCAGATGGACGAAACGGCCGTCAAGGAAGCTATCGACAAAGCCGTTGCCGCCACGGGCGCCGCGAGCATAAAAGACATGGGCAAGGTGATGGGCGAATTGAAAAAAGTCTATACCGGGCAGATGGACTTTTCAAAAGCGGGCGCGCTGGTCAAGGCGCGGCTGAGCTAGGCGCGGACTCCCGGTGTCATTCCCTCCCTCTTTTTTGGAAGAAATCCGAAACCGGCTTCCTTTGTCGGGCGTCGTCGGCTCGCGCATACGCATGACGCGCGCCGGGCGCGAATACAAAGGGTGCTGTCCGTTTCATAATGAAAAAACGCCCAGTTTTTATGTCAACGACGACAAGCAGTTTTATCATTGCTTCGGGTGCGGTGCGCACGGCGACGTGATCGGATTTGTCATGCGCCACGACCGCTTGAGCTTTCCCGAGGCGATCGAAAGCCTTGCGGCGCAGGCGGGGCTGCAAGTGCCGCGCGACACGCCGATAGAACGCGAAAAATACGATACCGAAAAACGCCTGCATTTGTTGCTTGAACGCGCGACAGAATGGTTTGAAACGCGATTGTTCGAAGCGGGAGGCAAGGAGGGCCTTGCCTATCTGCATGCGCGCGGCCTGAACGACGACGCTATCCGGCGATTTCGGCTTGGCTACGCGCCGAACGACGGTCAGGCGCTGATCCGCCATTTATCGCAAAAAGAAATCGGCGGCTTCACGCCGCAGGAAATGGTCGCCGTCGGCTTGGCCAAAAAAGCCGAAGACCGTGCCGACCACTACAGTTTTTTCCGCAATCGCGTCATCTTCCCCGTTGGAGACCGCCGCGGCCGCACGGTCGCGTTTGGGGGCCGCGTTCTTGGCGACGGCGAACCCAAATATCTCAATTCGCCCGATCACGAACTTTTTCATAAAGGGCATTTGCTCTACGGCCTGTCCCGTGCGCGCACCGCCATTTCGCAAGGACAGCCGATTATCGTCGTCGAAGGCTATATGGACGTCATCGCCCTTGTTGAGGCGGGATACAGCGGTGCCGTTGCTCCGCTGGGAACGGCATTGACCGAAGACCAAATGCAGGTGCTTTGGAAGATGCTGCCTCCGCTCGAAAGCCGCGAGGCGACGCGAGACTATAGCCCCATTCTGTGTTTCGACGGAGACAGCGCCGGAATCCGGGCCGCTTCTCGTGCCGTCGAGCGTGCGTTGCCGAACATAACGTCGGCGCAAACCCTGCGCATTGCGACCATCGAAGGAGCCAAGGACCCCGACGAGCTTATCCGCAAGTCGGGACGATCCGCATTCGATGCGATCCTGAGACAGGCGCAGCCATTGATCGATGTTTTGTGGGCGCTTTCGATAGCCGGGCGAACGCTTAAAACGCCCGAAGAACGCGCCTCGTTCGGCGTTGTATTAAAGAAACGCGTTGCCCGTATCAAAGATGAACAGCTTCGCGAGCTATATTACGACGAGTTCAAAAAGCGTATCGAAAGCCTGTTCGCGCCAAAACCGAGAACGACCAACTATCGCCAGACCCGCGCCGGGGCAGGGCCTGCCGCGCCGTATCTCGGTGCGCGGCGTCCCCCGCAAGGCAAGAGAAGGGCGGCCGAAAAAATTCTTCTGGCGCTGATGATCAACCACCCAGATTTGTTCGATGCCTACGGAGAGAAATTCGCGGTGTCTGAGTTCCACACGCCCGAATTCGAAACGCTGCGCAAAAAAACGGTCGAGCACCTGTCGCAAGGATATGAAGAAAAGCCCACGGCCGAAGAAGTTCGCCGGGCGCTGAGCGGATCAGACGATCCGTTCGGGTACGAAGAAAGCGGCGCGGCCCTTGCCGAGGTTTTGTCCGCCTCGACTTATATAGGAGCCGGAAAGGCCGCACGCCCCGACGCCACGTTTGAAGAGGCGAGCGAGGCGTGGAGCGCGGTATGGACGTCTGTTGAGCAGGAAAAAGTCGAGGCCGAGCGGCTCCAGCGCACGAAAGACGCGTGGACGAACTAGCTGAAAATTTCCGGGCTTTAAAAGACGCAAGTACATGGCACGGACCTCATTAATCCTCTTCTGAAGCTTCGTCTTCCGAACCGGGTGCGCCCATCATGGCGTTTGTAACAAGACCGGCGTTTGTGCGGATCTTTTGCTCGATGGCATCGGCAATCTGAGGATTGTCGCGAAGGAAGGATTTTGCATTTTCGCGGCCCTGCCCGATGCGTTGTCCGTCATAGGAGAACCATGCGCCGGATTTTTCGATAACGCCTGCTTGCGCGCCGAGGTCGATAAGTTCGCCTGTTTTCGAAACGCCTTCGCCATACATAATGTCGAACTCAACGGTTCTGAACGGCGGAGCGAGCTTGTTCTTGACGACCTTGACGCGGGTTTGGTTGCCCACAACCGTATCGCGGTCCTTGATGGAGCCGATGCGGCGGATGTCGAGGCGGACGGAGGCGTAAAACTTCAAGGCATTGCCGCCAGTGGTTGTTTCGGGATTGCCGAACATGACGCCGATTTTCATGCGGATCTGGTTGATGAAAATAACCATGCAGCGCGATTTGGAAATAGAGCCCGTGAGCTTGCGCAAAGCCTGGCTCATGAGGCGGGCTTGCAGGCCCATATGGCTGTCGCCCATTTCGCCTTCGAGCTCGGCGCGCGGAACGAGGGCCGCGACGGAGTCAACGACCAGAACGTCGATAGCGCCTGAGCGAACGAGCGTATCGGCGATTTCAAGGGCCTGTTCGCCTGCATCCGGCTGGGAGATGAGAAGGTTTTCGATATCGACGCCGAGTTTGCGCGCATAGCTGGGATCGAGCGCGTGCTCTGCATCGACAAAGGCGCAAGCGCCGCCCGCCTTTTGGGCCTGAGCGACAACATGGAGCGCCAGCGTGGTTTTGCCCGAGCTTTCCGGTCCATAGATTTCGATAATACGTCCGCGAGGCAAGCCGCCAACGCCCAGTGCGATATCGAGGCCGAGCGAGCCGGTTGAAATGGTATCGATCTCCGTTGCGGCTTCCTTGGCGCCCAGTTTCATGACGGAGCCTTTGCCGAAGGCGCGTTCGATTTGGTTCAACGCGGCATCGAGAGCTTTTTGACGATCGCTGTTCATTTCCTTGCTTTCTTTATCTACGACGTGGAGATTGGTATTGCGTGAGGCACCCATGAGGAACTCCTTGTGATTAGCAGGAAACGATGAAGGGACAAGAGGAACTGTTGTTTCTGTTTTGTTCTTTTACCCGCAAAAGCCCTTGCGCGCAAGTTCTTTTTTTGTTCTCATTTGTGTTTTTTATAAGTATTTGTTTTTCAATAAAACTGTCATTTTAAGCGCAAAAGGGCCCCGCTTTGCAGCGCCGAGGCCCGGCAATCGAATAAATCGACGCACCCAAACGTTTTTTGTCCGTGCGTTTAAAGACGCGCATCCGGCCGAAAAAAGAAAAAAGGATAATTCTGCGCGAATATGATACCCTTTTTTCTTCACCGAAGTTTTTCCCGCCAAGGAATTGAATGAGATTTGCCCGCCTGATTTTTTGCGCTCTGCTATCGTCGTTGTCTTGTCCGGCGTTCGCGGCGACGGCGTGTTATAGTCCGAAGCAGGTGCAGGCCGAGCAATTGCTTCGCCTTCATTCCGAAATGATGGTCATAGCGGTCACCTGCCGGCAGGCTTCTGACGGGCGGTCCTTGTCTCGTGCCTACACGGGCTTCACACGGAAAAATGTTCAGCTTATAAAGAGCGCCGAAGATACGTTGGTTGCCTACTATAAAAAACAAAAAGGAGATCCGGTCGATAGGCTGGATAAACTGCGGACGAAGCTTGCAAACGAATACGGGCAAAAAGTCGCCGAAGTTTCTGCGCCAGCGTTTTGCGCGCAAAATCGGGACAGGGTTTATGCCTGGGCGGTTGCGCCGACGTCCGATATAAACAAGCGCGTTATCAAAATGGGGCTGACCGAACGGACCTACGACAAGCCGTGCAAGAAAAATATGGTTTTGGCAAAGAGAAAGAAAAGGAAATAGCCCGATGCGTCCTGAGTTGAATCTCGACAATCTTCGTGCGGCCTTCCATACTTTTACGGCACGATTCAAAAATCCGGACGACCCCCTGTCGCCGTATCTTCGGCTGATGCGCATCGACAAGCCCGCAGGAACGTGGCTGCTTCTTTTGCCGTGCTGGTGGGGCGTGGCCTATTCGGCGCAGTATTTTCCGAATCTCTGGTACATGTTTTTGTTTGCGATCGGAGCCATCGTGATGCGCGGCGCCGGATGCGTCGTGAACGATATCTACGACCGCCATCTCGATGCCGGGGTCGAGCGGACAAAGCTGCGCCCGCTTGCCAGCGGAGAGGTGACCCTAACGCAGGCGCTTCTGATTCTGGGCTTTTTGCTGATACTCGGCCTGCTGATTTTGCTTATGTTCAATCGTGCGACGATCATCCTCGGCGTCGTATCGCTGGCGCTGATGATGACCTAGTCGTTCATGCAAAGAATAACG
>JAQUUS010000031.1 GCA_028693775.1 Alphaproteobacteria bacterium
CCCTCGCGGCGCGCGCCAAAGGCATCATCATTGTTCCGAACCTGATCCGGGCGGCATTCTTCTTCGGAGGCCGGGGCGGCAACGGCGTCATGCTCGTTCGCGGGGATGATGGCCGGTGGAGCCCGCCTGCGTTCTATACAATCGGCGGCCTCAGCTGGGGGCTTCAGGTTGGCGGGCAATCGTCGGAACTCGTGATCCTCGTCATGTCCCAGCGCGGAGTCGATGCGATCATGAGCCGCGAGGTAACGCTTGGCGGAGACGCCGGGCTCGCCATCGGCGAACTGGGGCAGGGCGTCAATGCCGCGACGGCCATCGGCCTCAAATCCGACATGTATGCGTTTGCGCGTTCCCAAGGCCTGTTTGTGGGCGTGTCTTTGGAAGGCTCCGTCATTACGCCGCGCAAAATGTGGGACCAGCAGCTCTACGGACAAGGCGCAACGCCCAAGAGCATCCTGATCGATCGCACGTCGACGTCCAGTTCCAACAGTGTTAACGCCTTGATCTCGGCCATGCCGTAATTGTTGTCATGTCATTTCCATCCAAACTCCACGAAGCTGTCGACGCTCATATCAAAGGCCGTCTCGACGATGCCGAAAGACTTTATCGTGAATTCCTGACCATCAAGCCCGATCACGAACTTGCGCTCCATCATCTTGGGCTGATCTGTTACGAAAAAAAGGACTTCCCCGAAGCGGAGAGGCTGATCCGCAAAGCCGTGGACATTCAGCCGAGCTCGGAAGCCATGAGCAATCTTGGGCTGGTTCTGGCGGCCATGGGGCATATCAGCGAGGCGATCATGGCGCAGCGGGAATCCGTTGCCTTGAAGCCCGACAATTCCGAAACCCTGAATAACCTCGGAAGCCTGCTGATGTCGCAGGGGCAACTGAACGAAGCGCGCGAATGCTTCCTGAACGCCCTGAAGATCAAGCCCGACTTCCTGTATGCCCAGTTCAATCTCGGTTATTGCTTCCAGAAAAAAAACGAGATGGACAAGGCGATCGAGATCTATCAGAAGCTGCTCGCGGCGCAGCCCAATTTTCCGGAAGCGTATTGCAATCTGGGGCTCATCTATGCCGGGCAGGGCAAGCGCGAAGAAGCGATTGAAGCCTACAAGAAGGCAATCGAATACCGGCCCAATTTCCTTGAGGCGCTAAACAATCTCGGGCAGGTTCTGGGCGAGGCGAATCGTCTCGAAGAGGCTACGGAAGTCTATTCGAGGGCGTTCGCCCTGAGGCCGGATTTTCCTGTCGCGGTCAGCAACTTGTCGGTTGTCCTGAGGCGGCGCGGCATGCTCGAAGAAGCCTTGAAGGTCAGCGAAAAAAGCTTTTCCTACAATCCGTCGGACATGAAGCTCGAAAGCGAGATCATAACGCTCCGCCGCTATGCCTGCGCATGGAAAACCTACGAGGCCGACAGGCGGCGTTTGCTTGAGATCGCCCGGACAACGGCGATCGTCGAGCCGTTTGCGCTGTTGAACGCATCATCGAGCCCCGCCGAGCAGCTGGCTTGCGCCCAGAACTGGTCGTCGAGGATTCCGCAGGACAAAATGTTCAACCATTCGCGCGAACGCCAGCCTGGCCGCATCCGGATCGGTTATCTGTCGTCGGATTTCTACCGTCACGCCACGGCGTATCTGATTGCCGATCTTCTTGAGAGGCATGATCGTATCCAGTTCGAGGTGTTCACCTATTCCTACGGGTTCGACGACGGCAGCGAGATGCGCCAAAGGCTCATCAAGGCCTCCGATCATTTCGTGGACATGTTTTCGTCGGACCGCTCCAAAGACGCCCGGCGCATCTTCGACGACAAGATCGACATTCTCGTCGATCTGAAAGGCTACACGGCCAACGCCCGCCCCGAAATCCTCGCGATGCGGCCCGCGCCCGTTCAGGTAAACTACGTCGGCTATCCGGGAACGATGGGCTCGGCCTTCATGGACTATATCATCGCCGACGCCTTTGTGATTCCCGCCGGGAATCAGGCGTTTTTCGACGAAAGGCTCGTCCATATTCCTCACTGCTATCAGCCGAGCGATTCCAAGCGGCAGATCGACCCCAAGGTTTTCACGCGCAGCGAGCTTGGCTTGCCCGAGTGGGGATTTGTGTTCTGCTGTTTCAACAACGTCTACAAAATCACACCCGAGATTTTCAATGTCTGGATGCGCCTGCTGAACAAGGTTCCGGGCAGCGTCTTGTGGCTGCTCACGAAAGACGCGGGCGTAAAAGACACCTTGCGGCGCGAAGCCGTCGAGCGGGGCGTCGCGGCCGAACGTCTGGTTTTTGCGGAAGGGCTCGATTTGCCGTTGCATCTGGCGAGGCAAAGGACGGCGGACTTGTTCCTCGACACGCTGCCTGTGTGCGCCCATACCACGGCCAACGACGCGCTGTGGGCCGGATTGCCTCTCCTGACCTGCGTGGGAGAGTCGTTCGTGGGCCGCGTTGCGGGAAGCCTGCTCAATGCGTTGGGCGTTCCCGAACTGATAACGACGTCGCTGGAAGAATACGAAGCCCGCGCTCTGGAGCTGGCCCAGAATCCGCACAAGCTGGCGGAGATCAAAAACAAGGTGGCCAACCGGAAAAAGACGAGCGCATTGTTCAATATGGACATATACACGCGCTGCATCGAAAAAGCATATGCGCATATGTTCGATATGAACCAGGCCGGAAAACAGCCCGAAGCGTTTCAGGTTTTCTCATAAAAAACGAACGGAGTGCTGTCCGCCGTTATTTTTCGACGACGGTCAGCCGAAGCGTGTTCGTATTGCCCGACATCCCAAACGGAACGCCCGCCGTTACGACGATCATCTGGCCGACCTGTGCGATGCCGTCGCGAAGCGCGATGTGAGCGGCCTTGTCGACCATTTCTCCGAAATCGGTGACGTCTTTGGTATAGACGGCATGGACGCCGAACGAAAGGGTCAGCCTGCGGGCTGTTTCGATCTTCGAGGTGAGGCAGATGATGGGAATCTGGGGCCGTTCGCGCGAGGCGCGCAGCGTGGTCGATCCCGAGGTCGTATAGGTGGCGATGGCCACGGCGTCCATCGTTTCCGCAACCTGCTTGGCGGCGGCCGTGATGGCGTCGGCGCCCGTGTGCTGAAGCGGAAGGTTCATGGCCGCGAGGCTGCCGGTATAGCTCGCGTCTTCCTGAACGCGGCTGGCGATGCGGTTCATCATTTCGACGGTTTCGATGGGGTACTGGCCGCTTGCGGTTTCAGCCGAAAGCATGATCGCATCGGCGCCGCCGAAAACGGCTGCGGCGACGTCCGAAGCCTCGGCGCGCGTCGGCGTCGGGGCGGAGATCATGGATTCGAGCATTTGCGTGGCGACAATCACGGGTTTCCCGGCCCTGCGGGCTTCGCGCAGAATTTGGCGTTGAATGAGGGGAACGTCCTCCGGGCGCATTTCGACGCCCAGATCGCCCCGGGCGACCATAACGCCGTCGGACAGATCGAGGATGGCCGACAGGTTGGCGACGGCGGCGGGTTTTTCAAGCTTGGCCAGAATAGCGGTTCGCTTGCCGATGATGGCGCGGGCTTCGACGATATCTTCGGGGCGCTGAACGAAGGAGAGGGCGATCCAGTCTGCGCCGAGATCGAGAGCGACGGAAAGATCGATGCGGTCCTTGGGGGTGAGCGACGAAAGCGGCAAGACGACGTCGGGAACGTTGACGCCCTTGCGGTCCGAGAGCTTTTGCCCGGCCAGAACGGTCATTTCGGCGAAATCCTTGCCGCAGGAGTCGACGCGCATGCGGACCTTGCCGTCGTCGCAAAGAAGCTCGCTGCCGTTCTTGAGCGCGGCGAAGATTTCCGGATGCGGAAGCTGAACGCGCGATGTGCTGCCCGGAGCCGGGTCCAGATCGAAGCGGAAGGATTGCCCGATTTTGAGATCAATGGCCTTGTCGGCGAACGTGCCGACGCGGAGTTTGGGCCCTTGCATGTCGGCGAGGATGGTGATGGGGCGGTTTGTTTCGCGTTCGATGGCGCGGATGATATCCACGCGCTTGCGGTGATCGTCGTGTGTGCCGTGGCTGAAGTTCAGGCGAAAAACGTCCGCTCCTGCGTCGAACAGGGCGCGAATGATTTTAGGATCCGAGGAAGAAGGGCCAAGGGTGGCAACGATTTTGGTTTGGCGTTCCCGGCGGGGAGAGGGGGAAGTCGTCGTCATGCGGCACACAAAAAAAGTTGATGGAAAAAAACGTCAGATGAATGTTTTTTCAAGTGAGAGAGTATACCTTTTTATCGAATGTACCGCAAAAGCTTTCGGTTACGGTTTCTTCTTTTTAATCTTGTAAACGTAAGAGATAATTTCGGCGACGGCGCGATAATGTTCGCCGGGGATCTGCTGGTCGATCTCGACGGAGCCGTAGAGCGCGCGCGCCAGAGGCGGATTGCTGACGATGGGAACGTTGCTTTCCTCCGCAATTTCGCGAATGCGGTCCGCGATCATGTTGATGCCCTTGGCCACGACGGTGGGAGCCGCCATTTTCGCCATTTCGTATTGCAGCGCAACAGCATAATGAGTCGGGTTGGTAATGATGACGTCGGCCTTGGGGACCTGTGCCATCATGCGCTTGCGTGTTTTTTCGATACGGATCTGGCGCAGGCGGCTCTTGACCATCGGATCGCCTTCCTGCTGCCTGTATTCGTCCTTGACCTCGGTCTTGGTCATCTTGAGGCCGCGAATGTATTGGTAGTGGGTATAGAAAAGATCGAGCGCGGCGATGATCGTAAAAACGAGAAGAAGCATCTCGATAAGATACAAAACCTTCTTGTGAACGAAAGCGAGGATGGACTCGATGGGAAAGCCCGTAAGATTGGGGGATTCGCGCATGATGGGCCACAAAACGGTGTAGACCATGCCGCCCAGAAAGAGGAGCTTGAGAAGGCTTTTGACGAGTTCCGCGACGGACTGGAGAGAAAAAAGCTTGTGCAGGCCGCGCATGGGAGAGAGGCGCGCGAAATCGGGTGTCATGAGGTCGAGCGAGAAGAAAAAGCCTGTCTGGGCCATGAATCCGGTGACGATGGCCGAAACGAGGATCAGAAAGGCGACGCCCGAAATCAGGGCGCATTTCCCGAGAACGCTGAAAAAGAGGTTCTGAACGTTGCCCTCGTTGATAGAAATGGCGTGGGCGGACGCGACGAAATCGCGCAGGAATTCATAAAAGTCGCGCATGAGAGAGGGAATGACCATGCCCATCACAAGCAGCACGCCGAGCATGGAGGCCCACATGGCGGCTTCGCGGCTGATAGGAAGCTGGCCGTGTTCGCGCGCTTCCTCAAGGCGTTTTGCGGAAGGTTGTTCGGTTTTTTGGTCTTGATCCTGCTCAGCCATTGTCCGCTTCTATCCCTGAAAGAAGGTGCTGATGGATTTATCGAAATACTGAAGCCAGAGGGTCAAAATTCCGGCGAAGGAAAGCGAAAGCACCATCAAACCGCCCCAGATTTCGAGAGGCAGAATAACGAGGAACAACTGGATGGAGGGCATAAGGCGCTGAAGGACGCCCAGAGAGGCAAACAGCAGCAGGCCGCAGATGAGAAACGGCGCGGCGAGTTCGATGCCGAGAACGAAGCTGCGGTTGGCGACATGCATGACCGTGCTGGCTATATCGCCGATCATCATCTCGCCGCCGGGCGGAAAGAGATCGTAAAGAGAAACGGCCGTGCGAAGCAGATAGTGATCGAGCCCGGAGATAAAGATAAGAACGAGGCCCACGATACTGAGAAAGGCGGAAGGCAAGGGGCTTTGCGTGGCGAGGGCGGGGTTCATCATGGTTGCGCTCGACAGGCCCGACTGGATGCCGATAATCATGCCTGCAGCTTCGAGAATGCCGAGCGTCATGCGCACGAGGGTGCCGAAGAAGAGCCCGATGACGATCTCTATGACCAAAAGCCGGGTAAGTTCGGCCGAGGAGGCGGGGAGGGGCGGAAAACGTCCCAGCATAGGCCCCAAAAGAAGGAAGCAGATCAGGCAGGCGAAGATCATGCGGGTGCGCGGAGGCACATAGCTTTCGCCGATGCCGGGGAAGAGAAGGATCACAGAGCCAATTCGGGCCAGCAGCATCACGAAGACAAAGACATGTCCCGAAAGAAAAGCGCCTATGTCGTAGGTATGCATTACAGATTACTTTGACCGATCTGAACGATGCGATCGGACAAGGAGTTGGTAAAGCCGCCCAAAGTTGCCAGCATGAAGGGCAAAAGCCAGATGGTAATGCCGAAAACGACCACCATTTTGGGGATAAAGGTCAAAGCCTGTTCCTGAATCTGGGTGACGGTCTGGATCATGGAAACGGTGACGCCGACCAGAAGGCCCGCCAGCATGATCGGTCCCACGAGCTTAAGCATAACGAAAATGGCTTCGCGGCAGATTTCGATGGCTTCGATTTCGTTCATGGCGGCGGGAAAGCGGGGAAAAGAAGGAAAAACAGACGATTTGACATTCTTCCATTAGAGGATTCGGGTCAAGCATCATCGTGTTTTTGGCGCAAATAATAAAACTATTAATTTTTAGGGCTATTTAGGCCTTGCATTCAGGCGAACTCTTTGTATTATCGCCGCCTGCCGACGGAGTTGGAAACGACTTCGTGATGGATGCGGGTGTAGCTCAGCGGTAGAGCACAACCTTGCCAAGGTTGGGGTCGCGAGTTCGATCCTCGTCGCCCGCTCCAATTTTTCCGCAATATCTGTGCCGAAAGGGCCGTTTTGCGGTGCACCCTATTCCCAAAAAGCCAAAAGCCTCTTGGCAACGCGGATTCTCTCGAATAGAATCATATGTTTCGGGTTAGGGGGACATAAACGATTCGTCGTTTATCGTTTCCATATCCGAGCCGCTTCGATCCGGATCGCCAAGAAGGATATCCAAGATGTATGAGAAATCCGTTCACAGCCTGCCTATCCGAGAGTTGCTGGTTTTTTTCTATAAATTCCGCAAGCGGTTGCTGCTGGCCTTCCTCGTGCCGTTTGTCCTGTCGGTCGCGTTATCGTTTCTGCCGTCGCCGCTCTATCTTGCCAACAGCGTGCTGATTGTGCGTCTGGGGTCCGAATACGTCTATCAGCCCGAGGTCGGGAGCTCCAAATCTGGCTCCGAAATGCCGATTCCCTTCCAGCAGGATCAGATCTTCAAGTCCGAAGCCGCCATTCTGGCCAGCAACGATCTTCATCGCGAGGTGGTCGAGGCTATCGGTCCAGAAACGTTGTTTCCGCCGACCCTGACGAAAAGGATCAGAACGGCGGTCAAAAGCTATCTGACGGCGATGGGGCTAAAAAAGGAAGTCAGCGAAGAAGAGCTTCGCAGAAAGAGCATCGCCTCCGGCGTGGCGAAATTCAACAAAGGGGTCGATATCCTGCTCGAAAAGGAATCTGCCGTCATCAAGGTGAGCTTCAAGCACGAAGACGCCAAGGTTGCCGCCGAAACGCTCGATACGCTGCTCAGTTCCTATATGGAAAAACGCAAGCAGCTCTATCTTGAGCCCCGCCTGAAGCTGGCGCAGGATCAGGCCGCCGCAGCGCAAAAGCGCGCATTGGCCGCCGGGCATGCGGTCGATGTGTTCAAGCGGTCCAACCAGCTTCATTCGCTCGAGACCCAAAGGGCGAGCCTGCTTGCCGCGCGCAGCGAGGTGGAGAAGCAGAAGATGACGCTGGACAGTCCCGCGCTCGATCAGAAAATTGCCCATTACAATTATCAGCTCGACGAGCTCGACAAACAGGAGCGACGCTACACGACTCTTGCGCACGAAGCCCAGATCGCCAACGAAGAATACGCCCTGGCTGCGCACAACGTCAGCGGGGCGCGGGCGTTCGACGAGCTCTCCCGCGAACGTGTCGGCAGTGTGCGCGTTATCCAGAACGCGACGGTTTCTCCCTATCCCATTCGCTACCAGCCCATCATCATTCTTGCCGGATTGTTTCTGTCGGTCCTGTCCGTGTTCTGCGTCGCGGCTGCTTCCGAATTTGGCCGAAGCGGCTTCCTGACGCCCGAAGAGGTCGAACGCACCATGGGACTTCCGGTTCTGACCGTTCTGTCCCTGCACAAGGAATAGAGTCGAGGTGGCGGGCTTGTTTCACAGAGCGAAGCGCAAGCTTGCGGCCATCTGTCTGCGTGAAAACTGGATGCTCGGCGTGATCGACGAGCCGATCGAAAACGCCCCCGCGTGGACATCCTGTCCCCCCATAAAATGGCTGTCGCCGCGATCGTCGTCGCGTTATTTCGCCGATCCGTTTTCGTGGCCGGGCCGTTCGGACGTTTTGTTGTGCGAAGAATATAGCTACAAAACCCGGACAGGTTTTCTCAAAAGGCTCGAAATCCGGGACGATGCGATTGCACACGAACGTTACGAAAAGATCTCCTTGCCCGGGCATCTGTCCTATCCGTTTTTGTTCGAGCAGGAAGGGGCCGTGTACGTTATGCCCGAATCCTGCGTGGCCGGGGAACTCGCGATCTTCCGCTGGGAGGAGGAGCCGGGCGAATGGATCAAGATCGCCTCTCCGCTCGTGGGTGTCTGCGCGGCGGACGGCGTTTTTTTTGAATACGGCGGATATTTCTGGATCGCCTATACGCATGTGAGCGATGCCAGCGCGACCGACAATCTCAATCTCCTGTACGCCACGAGCCTCGAAGGCCCATGGGTGCCGCATCCCCAAAACCCCGTTGTCCAGGGCACCGAGCGTTCCCGGTGTGGCGGAACGCCGTTCGAGGCGAACGGCGCCTTCTACAGGCCCGCGCAGGATTGCACGAAACGCTACGGCGCTGCGCTGCGCATCATGCGGATCGACGAATGCTCTCCCGAAGCCTATCGCGAAACGGAAGTTGCCCATATCGCCCCGTCGGACCGGGACAATCCGCACGGCCTCCATACGCTGTCGGCATGGGGGAACCGTTGCCTCGTTGACGGAAAGCGGATGGAATTTTCAATCATGACCGTTCTCAGAAAAGCGCGCCGCAGGCTGGTCCGCCTATTGGGCTGGGGGCGATCCTGAGGGCTTGCGTTCGATTTTAATTCCGCAATACCTGCGATAGGTCTCAAACAAGCTGTCGATAAAGGATTGGACCGAGAAGCGCGCTTCGTATAGAGCGCGTCCTTCCTCTGCCAGAGAGCGTTGCAGGTTTGGCCTTTGGATCAGCTCGATCATTTTATTGGCGAGGCCTGTCCGGTCGCCGGGCGTTACGAGCAGAACGTGGCGGTCGTTTTCCAGAACTTCCGGAATGGAACCAACGGGCGTCGCGATCACGGGCGTTCCGCAGCCCAGAGCCTCCAGAACGACAAGAGGCAACCCTTCCTCATACGAAGGCAAAACGAGCGCCGAAGCCTCATGCAAAAACGTCGAAACCTTGGCCTGATTCACCCAGCCCATAAATTCGACGCGGGAGGAAAGCTTGAGGCTCGCCGCGATTTTTTTGTACTGGGAAACGTTTCCGCCGCCCGCGATAACGGCGCGCCATGCCGTGCCTTCTTTGGGCAGAATGGCGAGCGCATAAAGGAAATCCGAAAGCCCCTTGCGTTCCTGCAAGTTCCCGAGGAACAGGAAGGTGAAAGGTTTTTCGAGATCCATGGCTTTCGGTCTGAACTCGGCCGGGACGCCGTTATAAACGATCTGGATTTTTTCCGGCTCGATGCCCAGCTCGTCGATAAGCCAGTTTCGCCAAAGGCAGCCCAGAACGATACAGCAGGTCGAGAGCCTGAAAGGCAGGCGGATGATCCACTGGGAGAAAAAGTCGGATTCCCTGTAGAGGCGAATGAGCTCTGCCGCATGAAGATGAAGCACAATGGGAACGCTGGTGATGCGAATGGCGAGAATGATAAGAAGTTTGCGGAGCAAGCTTCCGCGTTCGGCCATGTTGACATGAACGAAAGCGACTTCCTTGCGCAAGGCCGAGAACCAGATTCGAAACACGGCGCGCGCAACGAAGAAAATCGACAAAAGAACGTTTTTATTGCCGCGCGTATCCATCGCAACGAACCTGACGCGGCCAAAGCGGTCTCCGCCCGACTGCATCATGAAGTCCTTGACGCGAGCCATTCCGCCGCCTTTTTGGCCGAAGGGCGTAACGATATACCCAATCTTTGGTTTGACTTTCAAAATGGCCCCTTGTTAACTGTCGAGGACACATGTTCCACCCAAGAGTATAAGGTGGATGCGCTTAATAAAAAGTGAAATTTCATAGGTCTTTCCAGAGGGTTAACCGATGCGCGCCTCCGTCGTTTTCTATATGCCGAACCTGGCCGGTGGAGGGATCGAACGCCTGACGCTGCTGCTCGCTTCCGGGCTTGCGAAGGCGGGTTGCGAGGTAACGATTCTTTTACAATCCGCCACAGGGGAGCTGATCGACAAAGTCCCGTCCGGCATCAAGGTTGTTTC
>JAQUUS010000032.1 GCA_028693775.1 Alphaproteobacteria bacterium
CCCTGCGCATCGCCGGAAAAGCCGCCTCTTTTTTCAAACGAAACTTTTAACGCGCGAAAGCGTCAGAACGTGTACGGCCTCTGCGCCTTCGGCCAAAAGCGTGCGCGCGCATTCCTGAGCCGTCGCGCCCGTCGTCAAAACGTCGTCGATCAAAACGAGCGTCTTGCCGCCGATATCGTTTTTCTTTTCCGGAGGAACGGCGAAAGCGCCATGAACATTGTCTTTTCGTTCCTTGCGCTTGAGCTCTTTTTGCTGAGGCGTGTTGCGGATGCGGAGCAGGGCGTCGACAAGAACGGGTTTCCCCGACGCAAGGCCGATCTGCTGCGCAAGGATGGCGGATTGATTGTAGCGCCGCGCAAACAATCTCCGGCGATGCAAAGGAACGGGTACAAGAGCATCCGCGCCGCCCAGAAGATCCGCCCCCGCAAGGCTCATCCAGTTCGCAAGGGCCTTGGCGGAGTGAAGCCTGTCGCCGTGTTTGAAATTCAAAACAAGCCTTTTGCTCGCATCGTCATAAACCATGGCCGCGCGCGCTTTGGCAAAAGGAGGCGGATCGGCAAGGCACGATCCGCACAAAGTTCCGTCCTCGACCGGAAAATCGAAAGGCGTCCCGCAGCGCGCGCAAAAGGGATGAGAAATGAACTGAACCTTTTTCCAGCAGTCGGGGCACAAGGTGGCCCTGTCCGGCACTGGCTCGTCGCAGAGCAGGCAAAGAGGCGGCAACAGCAAATCGATCAGGCGGGAGAAAAGAAGCGTCCAGGACATGGCCGTGCGCGCGGAAGGGGAAAAGGGTTCAAGACGCCTTGATTCTATCAGTATTTTTCGCTGGCGAAAGGGATTGCGGCATGAGGAATTTTCCGGGCGAGGAGGTTTTTTTTACGCATTTGGGCCCCGAATGGTTAATTTTAGCGATTTGACGCCCGAAAGGCTTGACTCTTCCTCATGCAACCCCCTATAAAACCGCGCTTAACGCATTGCGTGAAGAGTTTAAATCTTGATGAAGGCGCGGGCTTTCCCTGCGAATAAATTATGTCTCGTGTATGTACGGTCAACGGCAAGAAGCCGCATTTCGGAAACAATGTCAGCCACGCGAACAACAAAACGCGTCGTCGTTGGCTGCCCAACCTCCAGGAATGCTCGTTTCCCTCGGAGATTCTCGGCAAGTCGATTTCCCTGCGCCTGACGGCCCGGGGCATCCGTACGGTTGAGCACAACGGGGGCATCGACGCATGGCTCCTCGGCACAGCGAACAGCCGCCTGAGCGAAACGGCGCTGAAGCTCAAGAAGCAGCTTGCGAAGGCGCAGGCCCGCGTGGCGAAGTAAGCCAAAAGCGGTTCAGAAATAAAAAACGCGGCAAATAAGTTTGCCGCGTTTTTGTTTGAATGAATCCGTACCCAAAACTATATCTTCATGCCGGGCAGCTTATTCTTGAACTTCTTCATGGTTTCCATGTTTTGCTCCAGGGCCTTTCCGGCAACCTTTCCGACAACCTTTCCGCCGACTTTTCCGATAACCGGCGCCAGAGGGCCCGTCCCGGCAGCAGCGACTGTGATGGCTTTTTCGCTGACGATTTCCGCCATTTTTCCAGCCATTTTTTTGGCATTCTCTTGCGACGCAACTTTTTGATAATTCTTTTTCGTTGCAAGGCTTTGATAATTGGCGTTCGCCGCATGAAAATTCTTCATGCTCGGATAGTTGGGGCTTTTTGGCATCATGGGCGTGAGGCCGGGATTTGAAGAAGAATCCGGCATTGCCGTTGCGGTGGGCCCGTCGTCGAATGAGAGCATAGGCGTCTCCTGAAATTCCATTCCTGATCTATAAGATAACTATATAGAAAAAAGCTTTCTGTTTCATTAGTTTTATTCGTTTTCACGGGCGGATAGCGCCCCGGCGTTAACCATTGCGAACCGAAAACCATGGAGATTTCAAGGGAAGGTATAAAAGGGCTAACGTTTGTTAAGCAGAGTCCCGGAAAAAGAGGTCTAATCGCCCGAATCCGATGCGCCATAGCGGCGTTCGCGCTTGGCGAATTCCTCGATGGCCTGTGCGAAGTGTTCCTCCGAAAAATCGGGCCAGAGAACGTCGAGAAAAACATATTCGGCATAAGCCGATTGCCAGAGAAGGAAATTCGAAATGCGTTTTTCGCCGCTTGTGCGAATGACAAGATCCGGGTCCGGCAAACCGTTCGTAAAAAGGAAAGACTGAAAAACGCCCTCGTCCACAGCATCGGCCCGGAGCGCGCCGTCCTCGACAGCCTTGGCCAAAGCGCGCGCGGCTGCGGCGATCTCCTGCCGCCCGCCGTAATTGAGAGCGAGGGTCAGCGAAAGGCGTGTGTTTGCTTGAGTCATGGTCTCGGCATGGGAGATCATCTCAACGATATCTTCCGGAAGCTGCTTCCTGTCGCCGATGACGCGAATGCGAATGCCTTCCTTGTGAAGCGTCGAAAGCTCGCTCTTGAGATAGAAGCGCAAAAGCCCCATCAACTCGCCGACTTCGCTCGCAGGCCTGCGCCAGTTTTCAGAAGAAAAGCTGTAAAGGGTGAGATACCCGACGCCGAGCGAGCCTGCGGCTTTGATGGCGCGCCGTACGGCTTCGATACCCGCGCGATGCCCCATTGGCCGGGGCAGGCCGCGCGCTTTGGCCCAGCGTCCGTTGCCGTCCATGATAATCGCGATATGGCGAGGGGTCGCGGTCATTCCTTCTCCAGCATAATGTAGTCCCAAAAAACGTCTTCGCGACCCAAGGCGTCCGGTTGCCGTGTCAAAAACCGCAAAACCTTGAACCCGGCATCCTCCGCCCATTTTCCAAAGGCAGCGGCATCGGACGGAAACATGCAACGCTGTTCGTCCAAAGCGCCGCCGCGCAGCGAAACGGCGACGCGGCCTCCCTCTGCGGCGATCTCGAACAAAGACCTGAGCGAAGCCGCATGGTCCTCTTTTTTAACATGAACGAAGCCCGCATTCACGGTAATCATGCCGAACGAAGCGGGTTTGAGCTCATCGAGCGCGGGAAACGCGCTGTCAACCCAGCGAACGGACGACCGGGCCCCGTTTTTCTTGCAAGCAAGTGCGCGCAAAGCGCCCGAAGGCTCGACCGCCGTCACATCGTAGCCTTTTTCTTCGAAATAAAGAGCGTCGCGCCCGTCTCCTGCGGCGATATCCGCAAGCGAAACCGGAGGTGCAGGAAAAAGATCGAGCAACGCACCCCAGGCGCTTTCCGTTTTGGCCCGGCGCCACATGTCGCTGTATTTCTGAGGATCGGCCTCATATTTTTCGATGGCGCACGGGAGATAATCGGGCCTGAGCGGCCGCGAGCCAGCGGCGTCCTCAGACATGCGTGATTTCTTTTTCCTTAACGTCGAAAAGGTCGTCGATTTTTTTCGTAAACTCGTCGGTGAGCTTCTGGATTTTCTCGTTCAGAACCTTGGACTGGTCTTCCGAAAGCTTTTCCTTCTTGACGGCGTCGAGAGCTTCGCGGCGAACGTTGCGGACGGAAACCTTGGCCTGTTCCGTATATTTGCCCGCGATCTTGACGAGTTCCTGCCTGCGTTCCTGGCTGAGTTCGGGAAGGGGGATGCGGATCAGCGTGCCGTCCGGCTGCGGATTAAGGCCGAGGCCTGCATCGCGAATGGCTTTCTCGACGCTCTTGACCAGCCCGCTGTCCCAAACCTGAACGGTAAGCAGGCGAGGTTCCGGCGCGTTGACGGTGCCGACCTGATTGATGGGCGAAGACGATCCGTAAGCCTCGACATGAACGCTATCGAGCAGATTGACGGAAGCGCGTCCCGTGCGCAGGCCCGAGAACTCTTTGCGCAAGGCTTCGAGGGAAGATTCCATACGTTGCTTGGTTTGATCCAAATTCATGAGCGAGACCCCTTGTTAGGAAATGATAGTGAACTTGCCCTTGCCTTGCATGACATCGGCAAAAGCGCCATGAGCGAAAATGGAGAAAACGAGGATGGGAATGTTGCTCTGCCGCGCGAGCGAAATGGCCGAGGTGTCCATGACCTGCAAATCGCGGGAGAGAACGTCCAGATAGCTGAGCTTGTCGTAGCGCACCGCCGACTTGTCCTTGGCGGGATCGGCGCTGTAAACGCCGTCGACCTTGGTGGCTTTGAGCAGGGCGTCGCATTGCATTTCCGAAGCGCGCAACGCGGCGGCGCTGTCTGTCGTAAAGAACGGATTGCCCGTGCCTGCGGCGAAAAGAACGACGCGGCCTTTTTCCATGTGGCGCATGGCGCGGCGGCGAATATAGGGTTCGCAAATCGACGACATCGGAATGGCGGATTGCACGCGCGTCGGCACGCCTGCTTTTTCGAGAGCGTTCTGCATGGCCAAAGCGTTGATGACGGTGGCGAGCATGCCCATATAGTCTGCGGTGGCGCGGTCCATGCCGTGAGCTGCGCCCGAAACGCCTCTGAAGATATTGCCGCCGCCGATGACGACGCAAACCTCGACGCCCATTTCGATGACGCTTTTAATCTCTGTGGCGACGCGGTCGACGATTTCGGATTCGAGCCCGTAATCGCGGGAGCCCATCAAAGCTTCGCCGGAGAGTTTGAGAAGAACGCGTTTGTATTGGGCTTTCGAAGGGGTTTTTTCGTGCATACGTTTCTTCTCCGGATTATGGGCTACCGTTTCGGTATTTCTCTAGCTTTCAGGCAGGGGGTATGTTTACACCCTAACGGGGCGCAGGAAAAGGCTTAAGAAGCTGTATGTTCAGGGCAAAGCCCGGGGACAAGCCGTTTTTTGCCGGGGCGCTGTTTTTGGGCGTTTGAAAGTAAAAAATCTTTTAGTATCAATGACGTCTGATTTTTTTATGGGAAAATATTATATGAAAGCGAATTTGGGGAGCCGTTAGCCATGAAAAAGATATATGTGCTGGATGAGGATTGGTCGACCTATTATGCCCCTGTGGTGGATTTTGAAAACGAGAGCGGACTGACCGGTCTGTCGACCCGGTGGAAAATGCCTCAAGGCCTGTCTCATGCGGAGGCCGAAGCTTCATATTATTCGTCCATCATGACAGTCTACGACGCAGAAGTTTCGGGTTTCATCTTTCCGTAAGGAACGATAAGCCATGCGTGCGAAAGAGTGGCTCGAATTTTTGACGAACTGATCGAGTTAAACCCGGCGCTTGAGCCCCTTCGTGCAATATGCATGGATGTGTGCAAAAAGGGTGAGGCGATTTTCGGGATTACAAGCCAGTTCAACGTCGACGATATCGTGTACTTTTGCACGGTGGAGCCGGAAGATCGTTCCCCGGAATTGTTGGAGAGGCAAGAAGATCTCACAAGCCGTGCCGGAGGGACGATTAACGGGGGCATACTGTCCGAAGCGACGCTTCTCAAAATCCGCTCGCAACTGGAGAGTCGCCAGAAGGAAGAACTCGCAGAAATCCTCATTGCTCCGAGGCCCGGCCCGAAGAAAAATCCAGAGTTTCCGATGCCGAAAGTGGACTGAGACGGCGGAGAAATCCCGTCGGCGCACCCACAGAAATAAAATGCTCTTCGCAAAAACCCTCCTGTTTCAGCAAGCTGCGAGCAAAAAGCTTGGCGAAATCATGTAAATAGGGTAAGATACAAAAATTCAGGAAATAATATTTCGGAGCAATAATAGTTCGCGGTGGTGGTGCGATGGAAAACAAGGCAGAATTGAGCGTCAATAATACGCAAAATGAGTGTGGACAAACTTCTTCCCTGAACCCGCGCGCCTATTCCCGCACCGTCATCAAAATTTTCCCCAAGACGAGATCGTACGAGGCGGCGTCAGCGTTTCAGCTCGAAGCCCGGCGAACGCTCAGCGAAATCTTTCCAAACGAGAAGAGCGTGGCCGAACGGCCCGTCCGGTACGAAGCGCCGGCGCGCGAGTATCAGGAGCGTTTCGGTTTTGAGGGCGTTTCGAGAGACTGGAACATGCCTCGCGGATTGACGCCTCAGGGCGCGCAAGAGGCCATGAAGGGAACCCTCGATTGCCTCATCTGCGCCGACGACGCGCAATTGAACGGCGAGCCGATCGATTACAAGACCGCTGCGGCGGTCATCCATGTGTCGGCGTTTTACCGGGAACTATGCAAGCTCAACCCCGATTTTTCGTTGCCGCCCGACATGACGGCCGATCCGAAATTGCTCTCCCATGCGATCTACGGAGCGATCAGCCAGTTCAACATGTCCGACATTGTGGCCTATTGCGCGACGCGGCGCGATCCGTCGTTGCGCGAGACCTACGAAGACTATCAGTACGACCCGATGGGCCAGAGGTTTGGATGGCTGGTGTCGGACGAAACGTATCAGGCGATCATGAACCAGTGGGACGAGTGCATCGAAAGCCCCACGCGTTCGTTCCGCAAGGAAGGCGTTACCGCAAACTCGTGCGTTTTTGCCTGAAGGCTGCGAATACAAAAAACCCCGGAAAGCTTGCGCCCTCCGGGGTTTTTTAGGCGACAAACTCGTTATTGAGCCATCTTGGCGACTTCAGCGGCGAAATCGTCCTGAGCTTTCTCGATGCCTTCGCCGAGCTGATAGCGGACAAAGCCGGTCAGCTTGACGGGAGCGCCGAGTTCCTTGGCGGCCTTTTCGACGATCTGCGCGACGCGGCTTTCGCCGTCGATGACATAGACCTGTTCCATAAGGACGACTTCCTCATAGTACTTGCGCAGGCGGCCTTCGACCATCTTGGCGATGATGTTGTCGGGCTTGCCGGACGCGCGGGCCTGCTCGGAGAAAATGTTGCGTTCGCGTTCGACAGCCTTGGGATCGACGTCGGCGATGCTCAAAGCTTCGGGGCGCGCGGCGGCGATGTGCATGGCGATCTGCTTGCCGAGCTCGATGAGCTTGGCTGCATCGGCGGAAGATTCGATACCGACGAGAACGCCGATCTTGCCGAGGTTCGGAGCGGTGCAGTTGTGAACGTAGGTGGCGACAACGCCCTGCGAAACGGACAGAAGAGCCGCGCGGCGAAGGGTCATGTTTTCGCCGACGGTGGCGACGAGATTGGTCAGGGCGTCCTGAACGGAGCCGCCCGAAGGATGCGCGGCAGCCTTGATCTTTTCGACATCGGCGCCTGCCTTCAAAGCGATGGCCGGGACGCTCTGAACGAACGTCTGGAACTTGTCGTTCAAAGCCACGAAATCGGTCTCTGCGTTGACTTCGACAACGGCGGCCTTGGTGCCCTCTGCGGCGACGGCGACCAGACCCTCTGCGGCGACGCGGCCGGATTTCTTGGCGGCGGCGGAGAGGCCCTTCTTGCGCAGCCAGTCGATGGCGGCTTCCATGTCGCCCTGGGCTTCGTTGAGGGCCTTTTTGCAATCCATCATGCCCGCGCCTGTTTTTTCGCGCAGGTCTTTAACCATCGATGCAGTGATTTCGGTCATGGCAATCTCCAAAAGTACGGTTTGAATGAATGGTGTCCGGCGAGGCCGGTCGTGTCGAAGGCTGTTCCCTTGCGGGAAGGGGCGGCGCGTGCGCCGCCCCGAACGTGTCCCGTTGAGATTAGGCCTTCTTGTCGTCTTTCTTGGTCTCTTTCTTCTTGGCTTCCTTTTCGGGAGCGGGGGCCGTTTCGCTGCTGGGAACGACTTCTGCAGTGCCGGCATCCTTGCCGTCGGAGCCGATTTCGGCCTCGATGCCGTCAAGAATGGCCTGAGACACGAGCTCGCAGTACAGGTCGATGGCGCGCGAAGCGTCGTCGTTGCCCGGGATGGGGAACGTGACGTCAGCGGGATCGGAGTTGCTGTCGACGATGGCGATGACGGGGATGCCGAGCTTAACGGCTTCCGCGATGGCGATGTCTTCCTTGAGCGTGTCGATGATGAAAATGATATCGGGAAGGCCGCCCATATCCTTGATGCCGCCGAGCGCTTTTTCGAGCTTGTCGCGGGCGCGGCTCATCTGAAGGGTTTCCTTCTTGGTGAGCTTCTTGGCTTCCTTTTCGAGGCGGTCGTTCAACTCGCGCAAGCGGCGAATGGACTGCGAAATGGTCTTCCAGTTGGTGAGCATGCCGCCCAGCCAGCGATGGTTGACGTAGTACTGGCCGCAACGCTTGGCTGCATCGGCGATTTTCTCCTGAGCCTGGCGCTTGGTGCCGACAAAGAGAATACGTCCGCCGCTTGCGGCGGAATCGCGCAGCGACTGCAAGGCGCGCTGAAACATCGGGACGGTCTGTTCGAGATCGATGATGTGCACGTTATTGCGCACGCCGAACAGATAGGGTTGCATTTTGGGGTTCCAGCGGCGCGTGTTGTGGCCGAAATGGACTCCTGCTTCGAACAATTGACGCAGGGTAACGACGGGCATCGTCATGACGGTAGTTCCTTTCTCCGGTTGATCCGCCGCATGCTCATGCGCCGCTTTTGCGGCACCGGATGGCGCATCGCAGGATTGACTGCGAGAGCCGGGCATGCGTGAGGTTTAAACAAGCCAAGGGGTCCATCCCCATGGCGGAGGCGTTTGTAGGCCAAAAAGAGCGAAAGCGCAAGCCCTTTCTAAAAGCCAACTCATTGATTTTGTTTAGATTTAAAGAGCTTCGTTGATTTTTTGTAAAGAACGCCCCCCTTTTTGGCAAAAAACGCGCAAAGCGTCGCGCAAAAACTTTAAATTTAGTGCGGCAGTGGACTTGCCGGATCTTTTCTTTTATTGAAAACGCCCGCGCGCGCGATGCGCAGAATGAGAGGATGAGATGACCGACAAAACCCCCGTAACCGTACTGACAGGCTTTCTCGGCGCCGGAAAAACGACGCTTCTGAACCGGATTTTGTCCGAAAACCACGGCAAAAAATACGCGGTGATTGTCAACGAGTTTGGCGAGCAGGGCATCGACGGAGCGCTGGTGGTCGGAGCCGACGAAGAAGTGTTCGAAATGAACAACGGCTGCATCTGCTGCACGGTGCGCGGCGACCTGATCCGGGTCATCTCGGGCCTGATGCGCCGTGCGTCGTCGTTCGACGGCATCCTCATCGAAACGACAGGCCTGGCCGATCCCGCGCCGGTCGCGCAAACGTTTTTCGCCGACGAAGACGTAGCAGCCAAAGCTGCGCTCGACAGCGTCGTGGCGGTCGTGGATGCCAAGCACTTGCTCCTTTCCCTCAAGGAATCGAAAGAAGCCGAAGATCAAATTGCGTTCGCCGATATCATCCTTCTCAACAAAACGGATCTTGTCGGAACGGATGAGCTCGAGGCTCTCGAAGCGACAATCCGGGACATCAACCGCTATGCGAAGATCGTTCGCACGAGCCGGTGCAACGTACCGCTGAATGAAATCCTTGGCCTCGGCAGCTTCGACCTTGAAGCCATCCTGAAGCGCGACCCCGATTTTTTAAAAGGCGACGAAGAAGAGCACGCCCACAGCTGTTCGTGCGAAAGCTGCAAATGCGGCCACAGCCATCACGATCACGCCCATGCGCATGCCCATAAAACCGAAAGCCGTCACGCCAGCGATATATCGAGCATATCGCTGATTTCGTCGAATCCCCTCGATCCGCTGAAATTCGAAGACTGGATCGCGGACCTCCGCGCCAACAAGGGACAGGACCTGCTGCGATACAAAGGCATCCTTGATCTAATGGGCTGCGAAAACCGCGTGGTCATTCAAGGGGTGCACATGATGATGGACGGAACGACCCGCCTGCCGTGGAGCGAAGGCGAACGACGTTCCAGCCGCCTTGTGTTCATTGGCCGGAATCTGGACGAACGGGCGCTGCGCGAAGGCTTCGCGCGCTGCGTGGCCTGAGAAAGATTGTTTGTCGAAGGCTGAAGGATTTTGCCGGGGTGCGATCAATAATCGTAATCGACGCCTTTTGTCAGGTCGATGATTTTGCCGTCGCCGCCGGGTCTTTTGGGCGGCGGCTTGTCTCCAAGCTCATTGAATTTTTCCGTCAGCTTCTCTTTTGTGGCCCAGCGAGCTTTGCGGCCTGCGGTGCGAGCGGCCAGAGGCGTCTGCCCTTCGAGAACGAGCCCGACCTTATCCATGCGGGAATTGTCCGAATTTTCGTCCTTTTTAAGCGCCATGCCCAAAGCGACGGTACTCTCGGCAACCAGCCCGGCGGTGTTCGAGGCCAGATTGACAAGCGCTTTTCTCTGTTCTTCGTCGAGGTTTTGAGCGGCCCTTTTAACCCCCTCGCGAATATTCGACGGTTTGAATTTGCTGAGCGCGGACTTGATTTTTCGTTCGTCCATAATGGATCTCCACAATCCCCGAAAACGGTTCAATAAAAAGGTCTAAAATAAGCAAAGGGATATCTTTATTTTTTAGCCCCGGAAAATGCTTTCGTGAAGAACAAACGCACAAAAACGGGAGTTAAAAACCGGAAAACAACCGCGCGAATGCATTGGGCCGAGCCGGGAACC
>JAQUUS010000033.1 GCA_028693775.1 Alphaproteobacteria bacterium
CCATGGGGCCGACGGTCCGGGCCCTCCCCGGAAAAGGCAAAACGTTCGACCAGTTCGCGTCGGACAACATGTACTGTAAGGCCTACGCGCAAGATCAAATCCGCGGACAAGCCGAGCGCGCCAACGAAACGGGCGTTCTCGAAGGTCTGGGCGGCACATTGCTCGGAACGGGCATCGGCGCAGCCGTTGGCGGAGGCCGCGGAGCGGCAGTCGGCGCAGCAGTCGGAGCGACAGCCGGAACGGCAGTCGGCGCGCACACCTCGGCGAAGGAACAGCGCAGCATCCAGCAGCAATACAACGACGCCTACACGGCCTGTATGGTCGGAAAAGGCCATGCCCTGCCGGTCCCGACCATGTCGGCCCCGCAGCAAACGATTATCTACCAGACGCCGCCGCCTCCGACGGTCGTCTACACCACCCCCGTGCCGCAACCGCCGCCGGGATACTAAGCTTCAAAGCAGCCTGAAGAAATGGGGCCCACACGGGCCCCATTTTTTCCAAAACCGGGAAAACGCCCGCGAAAGTAAAAACAGAATAAGTTTCAGGCAAAAAGATATGCGATAAGGCCTTGTGCGAAAAAATTATAAAAAGTCCATTTTCGAGAATAAAATTATGAACGAAAAACGCCCCTCCCCCATCGCGTCCGACGAAAAAGCAAGAGACGTCATCGAGTGTCTCGGCGGCACGCTGACGTACTTCGGAACGATCACGAACGCCTTTACGCAGACGTATCACAACACCGCCCTAGATCCCTTTCAAACAAGCCTCCATCTCGCGGAAGAAGCGCTCGAAGGCCTGTACGAAGACCCGCGTGTCCTTCACTATCTCGGCGGCCTTTTCCTCGCGGCGTTTGCGACGAAAGACATCTGCGTTGCAATAAGCGAGAAAGACGAAACCCCCGAGCTGCAAGAAATCCGCGAAGCCCTCGAACAAAACGGCGACCTTGCTTCTGAATCCAGCGAAGGCAAAAGAACGATCTACTTCACGGAACAGCTGACCGGCGACCTTTCTGCGGCCGGATGGAAAAAGTTCGATCCCCGGGAAGCGGAAGAACTCGTCTGCAAGCGGCTGGGCGTGGACCCCGGAAGCTTCAACTACGACCTCGCGCTGGACGACGACGCGATGTTCCCCGTTCCTTCGGAAGAGGAGCCGCAAGCCCCCCAAAACGACTTCCTGAAGGCGCTAAAAAAGCAGTCCGATCTAAGCCTGAACTAGGCTGCATCCCCCGGGAAATTCCTGAATCCCAGCGCGAACCCCTGCGGCTGTGCGAGTTTCGACCTGTCGATGGCCGTCTTTGGCTCCGGAACGTTGCCGAGCGTCTTCTCGCCACTCGAAAACATATGCTGAATATAATAAATGCCCTTATAGCCGCGCGCGCCCAGATCGCCGATGATCCACGAAAGATTTTCCTCGCTCAAAAACTCCGGAACCGCCGTGGTCCTGATCTCCAAGTCAATCTTGCCCGCATTGTTCTGCGCGATCAAAAAGTCGAGGCTTTCGTAAAACGCGGCCACAAACCTGTCGGTGCCGCAAATTTTCCCCGCGAGTTCCGGAGGCGCCTTGTAGTCGAGCGCAACCATGTCCACCAGCCCCCGCCCGATCAAATCCTTCAAAACGGCAGGATTGCTGCCGTTGGTATCGATCTTGACCTTAAAGCCCAAATCCTTGGCCGTCCGCACATACTCCGGAAGCGCCTCGCAAAACGTCGCTTCCCCGCCTGAAAAAACGACAGCGGTCAGCTTGCCCTTGCGCTTTTCAAGAAAAGCATAAAACTCGGCCTCATCCAAAGACCCGCGTTTCAGAACGATATCCGGATTATGGCAATATGTGCACCGCAGATTGCACCCGGCCAGCCAAACGATACAGGCCATCTTGCCCGGATAATCGAGCATCGAAAAAGTCGAAATGTCGTAAATTTGTCCCATCGTCTGAAAAGAATGCCGTAAAAAAGAGAAAAAAGAAAGATGGCCACACCTTCCGGAATGGCCATCTTTAGTCTTATCCAAGCGTGGCCGTTATTCGCAGCAGCCGCACTTATCCTCTGTCCCAAAGCGCTGCCGCTCGGCCGCACAACGGTCCTTCGAGGGTTCCTTGAAGGGAACGCGTTCGCGATGTTCGCCCTTCTTGCCGATGTTGAATCCGTCCACCGGGCGGAAGTAGCCCATCACGCGTGTCCAGACTTGCGTCTTGGCTCCGCAATGGGGGCAATTCTGCTGTTCCCCGCTCAGATAGCCATGTTCATCGCATACTGAGAAAATGGGCGTCACAGTAATATACGGCAACTGATAGTTCTCAAGCACAGTGCGAACCAGCCGCTTGCAGGACTCTGTGCTTTCCAGCTTCTCGTTCATATACATGTGCAAAACAGTACCGCCTGTATATTTGCACTGAAGCTTGTTTTGCAAATCCAAAGCCTCGAAGGGATCTTCCGTATGCCCCACGGGGATCTGGCTGCTGTTGGTATAATAAACGTTGGGATAATGCCCCGCCTGCTCGATCTCCGGGAAGCGTTTGTGATCTTCCTTGGCAAAGCGGTAAGTCGCACCCTCGGCCGGAGAAGCCTCGAGGTTATAAAGATTGCCCGACTTCTCCTGATACTCGCGAAGACGAAGGCGCATATGGTCCAGAATGCGAATGCTCATCGCAATGCCTTCCGGCTTGGTAATGTCAGCCTTGCCTTGTGTAAAGTTCCGAACCATCTCGTTCATGCCGTTAACGCCGATGGTGCTGAAGTGGTTGCGCAAGCTGTGCAGATAGCGCTGCGTATAAGGATAAAGCCCGCGCTTCAAGCCGTCGTTGACAAAAACGCGCTTCTTTTCGAGCGTGCCGAACGCCAGATCCATCAAATGATCGAGCTCTTCGACCAGCTTGGCCTCGTTGCCCGCGAACTTGTAGCCCAGACGGGACATATTGATCGTCACGACGCCGATAGAACCGGTCATCTCGGCCGAACCGAACAACCCGTTCCCGCGTTTTTGCAGTTCGCGCAAATCGAGCTGCAAGCGGCAGCACATCGAGCGAACCGCACCGGGCTTGTAAGCTTCGGGATTCTCGCGGCGCACGCCGTTTTCGTCGCGCGTATACTGGCTGCCAATAAAATTCTGGAAATAGGAGCTCCCCACTTTCGCGGTATTGGCGAAAATAACGTCAGCCACGCGGCTGTCCCACTTGAAGTCCTCGGTGATGTTGACCGTGGGGATCGGGAACGTGAACGGCTGGCCGGTCATGTCGCCTTCGGTCATGACTTCGTAATAAGCCAGAACGATGCGCTCCATCTCCGGCGCGAAATCGCCGTAGGTCATGTCGGTAAGCTTGTTGATCTCCGGGCGACGCTGACGGGCCATGCGAAGCAGTTCGCCGTCGCGAACGCCGTCAAACAGATGTTCCTTGCCGCACATGGGCATAACGGTCTTGAGATCGGCCGGGCAAGTGATGTCCATGGTCACGTTGGTGAAAGGCGACTGCCCCCAGCGGGCCGGAACGTTGAGATTGTAAACGAATTGGCGAATAGCCTTGACGATCTCGCCGTCGCCGAGCTGATCGATGAAAACGAGCGGCGCGAGATAGGTATCGAACGAGCTGAACGCCTGAGCGCCCGCCCACTCGGACTGAAGAATGCCCAAAAAGTTGGCCATCTGCCCCAACCCTTCGCGGAAATGACGCGGCGGACGCGACGAAACGCGCCCCGTGACGCCATTGAAGCCCTCGGTCAAAAGCTGGCGCAAGCTCCATCCGGCGCAATAGCCCGCAAGGCTGTCGAGATCGTGAATGTGATAGTCGCCCTCGCGATGAGCGCGGCCCTCTTCGGGCGTATAGACGTCATCGAGCCAGAAATTGGCGATAACTTTGCCCGCAATGTTGTTGACAAGGCCGGCATGGCTGTAGCCGACGTTGGCATTGGCATTGATGCGCCAGTCGGTCTTCGAAACATACTCTTCAACGGTATCGGAACAGTCGATCTTGGTGCCTGCCGCATCGTCCTGAGGATTGGCGACAGAAGGAGTTGTACGAAAAGCCAGATTGGTGCTTGCCATGGTGATTTTTTCCAGAAAACGAGGTGGGGTACTAGATGATGTGTAATGCGACACATTATAACACAAGATGTGGTATAGTGTTTGATCTCGATCAAGCCAAAAAAATTTTGTTCAGCACCTCCGAATCTTTACCAAACAGGTCCGATATAAAGAGCAACACACAGACCCACAAACAAAAAAGGCGAAAAGGCGACGACGGAAATCCGATGGTTAAAAAGCCGGAACAATCCAAGAAAAATCGTTGCCAAAACGGAACTTATACCCCAGGCGACCACAGCCGATTCGATTCCGAAAACCGAGACGGCCAGCATCGTCCACTTCGCATCGCCCATCCCCAAAGCATCGTGACGGAAAACACGAAACCACGCGGCATTGACGGACCAGATGAACACGCCGGCATAAACGGCGTGCCGCAAATGCAGCGCGGCGGCGTCCCATGATATGAAGATTCCCTGAACGGCGGCAACAGAAAAAAGACCCAAGAAAATCAAAGGGTCCGGCACGATTTTCTTAACGGCATCGACCCATGCTGCAACGCACAAAAGGCCAAGGACGGCCGCCGACAGCCCCCACAAATCGGGAGGCATGGCCCACGAAGCGCCCGCGAAAAAAAGCTTCGCATCCCTGACGAGCGGAAGAAGAAAAGACATGAGGCCTAAGACCCGGGCTGGCAGTGGGAATCGACCGAGCCCAGATCGGCGGGAACGGTAATCCAGACGATGAACTTCTGTCCTGTGCTGGCTGGATTATAAACGGCCTCGTTGGTGAGAGTGACCGTCTCCGAATAATTGAACTTGCCTGCGGCGCGAGAAAGCCCCGCGACGATCGCGGAACTGGTAACAGTCGGAGACGTCCAGATGCAGCGTCCGTTTTCGCCGCCGTTGACGTAATACCAATCGGTGAAGCCCTTCGTCGGAGGCGGAAAAAGAACGCCGCTGCTGCCGTTACTGCCGTCGCTTGCGCCCCAAAGCTTGGCGGTGCCCAAAGGCGTGCACTCCAGATCCCTGACGGCAGTACCTTCCGCATCGGAAGCGGGATAAGGATCGGAATTGATGTTGGCGTCGGGAACGGAGCCCATCGAGAGAGCCATAACGAACTGCAAATTGCAGTTATTGATGGTATTGCGGATCATATTGGCCTGCGAAGCAATATCGGCATTGATACGATCCGAAACGCTGGCGGTCTGGAAATCGTTTCCGCCCGTGGCGAAAATGGATCCGAGCAAGGCGAGCATGGCCAAAACGAACAGAATGGGGCCGATAGCGATGCCCGCGGACGAGGAGAATCTGTTCGGGGAATCGGTCATGAAAGAATCCTTATCTTTTTTCATCGAGAACGAACCGCCTGCTGCAATACGGACAATCGACGGACCGGCGCGCGCCCATCGAGAGATAGACCTTGGGATGAGGAGAGTCCGTGTCGCCGATGCAAGCGACTTTGGGAGTATCGACGGAAACAGTTTCGATTGGATCGGCCATAGCGAAAAAGGGGAGCAAGAGGAAAGACAAGCGGCATCTTAGCCCCTCCCCCGTGAAAAGCCACAAAATCCAAAATTTCCGTAACCGGTTGGCGCCGACGGCTCCGGACGCCCCCAACCCATTAAAAACAATGCAATATTTGTTTTATTTTTTCTTGCATCCTTTGTGGGTTATCATAGGCATGATCGATTTAGATAAAAGTCATTTGATAATAAGGCATTGCAATGAACGAACTGCCGCGTTTTATCCCGGAAACAATCGCCAAAACCGATGTTGAGATTCTGGCCTATGAGCTTGATCCGGCCGACCCGTTTACTTGGCCGAGAGTCGACACCGAATGCCAGAAAGATCGTTTTTTCATCCTTCGCGGCATAGCCTCGCTGCTCACCGCAGGGCTCATCCCGCTCATCGACGAAAAAGAAAGAAACGCCTGCCCCTTTCCCGTCATCGCCTTGACGGATCATTTCGATATCAAACGAGCCAAGCAAAACAGCATCGCCGTGCTCGAAACAAATCAGGTCAAGCCTGAACAAAAGCAGATTGCCCTGTCGGCAACCCGGCTTGCGGCAGCGCTTCTTGAAACGCAAGGGCATCGGAAGCTGGCGGCGAATATAGACGCATGGCTCATCGAAACATTCGGGCAGGAAACCCTAGACGAAGCCGCCGCCGCGACAAAACAGCTTACGAAACACACGGAAGAAATCCGGCAACTGGACAAGGACCTGTGCGCGTTGCTCAGGATGCCGAACACACTAGATCCGCCCACATGGACACCGAATACGTCACCAATAACCTTTGGTATGAACTATTGGACCAAGCCCCTCCACGAGCATTCTTTTTGGGAGAAGAATAAATCGACAACGCTCAAAGACATGTGGCATAGCGCCACGAAGGACCCTACGACAAATTTTGGATTGGGGCCTTTTGACCACCCCTCCTACATTTTTTTGGAAGATAACCCGCAGCGCATCCCCAAAAACAGGCAGAAGCGCGCCGAAAAGAACCATGAGGCGGGGCATATCATAGATTTTTGTTCGAAAGATTTTGGCCAAAAGCCCTTCAAGCCTCTAAGGCATATAAGGCTTCCCGACGATGACCCGCACACCTCCGAAGACAAGCAGCAGCGTCTCGAGAAGAACCGTGAAGAAAACCATATAGTTTTCAGTTCGAGCTCATTTGACGCAAACGCCTCCAAGCTTGAAAACACGGACACGCTCAAAGATATGTGGCGTTGCGCCGCGAAAAACGCCCAGACTCCCGCCAAAAAACCCCGGCCATCCCCCGCGTACGAACCATGGGACGAAGCGATTATCGCCAAGGTGAGCGAATCCCTGAGGGAAAAGGACAGAACAAGAACCAAAATCAATAAAAAGCTTCAACAGCTGGGCATCATGACGCACGACAAAACGACCGCCCACAGGTACGTTCCCTACGGAAACAATCTCTGACACCTGACGCCCGGCCTTCATTCCGGCAGGCTCCTTATTCGGAGGCGGTTAAATTTTTGACGAAAAAATTGCGAAACCGGATAAAAAAAGGCAAGATCGCGGGCCTTAAGGAATGCAAAAAGCCATGACCGAGCCGACACCTACAGACGATCCGGACTACGCCCCTGATTATGCGGTAGAAATCTCGAATCTCGTCAAGACCTACCGAGGCGAGGAAGGCCAGGAGCCCACACAGGCGCTCAAGGGCATAAACCTGCGAATTCCGCGCGGAAGCATCTTCGGCCTTCTGGGCCCGAACGGCGCGGGAAAATCGACGCTCATCAACGTGCTTGCGAGCCTCGTTATCAAAACGTCGGGAACGGCATCGATCTGGGGCTACGAAGTTTCGCAAAGCCCGCGCATGGCACGTTCGTCCATCGGCGTCGTGCCGCAAGAACTGACCCTCGATTCGTTTTTTTCGGCGCGCGAACTGCTGGACCTGCAAGCGGGGCTCTACGGCGTCCCCCAGAACGAGCGGCGCACAGAAGAACTGCTCGACATCGTGGGCCTGAGCGAAAAAGCGGATGTCTCGGGCCGGTCTCTGTCGGGAGGCATGAAGCGGCGGCTCATGATCGCAAAGGCGCTGGCGCACAGTCCGCCCGTGCTCGTGCTCGACGAGCCGACGGCGGGCGTCGATGTCGAACTTCGCCGGTCGCTATGGAATTACGTCAAAAAGCTCAACGCGGCAGGAACGACGATCCTGCTCACAACGCACTATCTCGAAGAAGCGCAAGAGCTGTGCGACCGGATTGCGATCATCAACCACGGCAGCCTGATCGCAAACGACACCAAGGAAAATCTCCTCCTCCGGATCGACAACAAGCGGCTGACCCTGACGCTGGACCGGTCGTTTCAGGAGCTGCCCGAAAACATGCGCGCGCAAGGCTGGGAACGGCTCGACCCGCAGCGGCTGACAATCGCCTACCGCCCGAGCCAGATGGCGGCATCGGCGCTGCTGCGCCTCGTGCAAATGAACGGCTTTACGATCAAGGACATCTCGACGGACGAAACCACCATCGAAGACGTCTTCCTGCAACTGACAGGCACGAGCGAAAAAGAACCGCCGCGCGACAACGGCAAGCCTCCGCAAGACGACATCGAACAGCTCTAACGGGCCAGACGGTCAAGCAACGCCTGCGCTTCAATCCCTGCGCGCGCCGGATAAGACGGCAGGCTCGCCGCGAGCCGGTCCGCAGCCTGCCGGGCCGCAAGCGTCATCTCGCGCGTCTTCTTCGTCTTTTCGATTGTTTCCATGACTTGATTGGCGCAACGAAGCACCTCGGCGTCTCCGGCCTTATCCTCTTTGCCCGCCCCTTCCTTCAAGGCGTCGTCAAGATGCGTCATGGCGCTGTCGGGATTATACCGGTATTCGGCCAACAACGCTCTTTGCCAGGCCGAAAGAAACCTGTCTTTCACAGCACATCCGCAGGGCAAAAGCCTGGCTGCGGAATGCGGGAAATAAGCCGTGGAAAGGACGAGAAATTTATGAGCTTTCTCCGAAGCCCGGGCCTTGCCGACAAGAAAATCCGCCAGCCGGATCTGCTGCTCAACCCCCAAACCGAGAAGATCGTCCCTTTTTTCGTCGTTTGCCCGCCAA
This sequence comes from Alphaproteobacteria bacterium, assembly GCA_028693775.1. Lineage (GTDB taxonomy): Bacteria > Pseudomonadota > Alphaproteobacteria > UBA9219 > UBA9219 > CAIXLI01. The sequence continues at coordinate 8,597 of JAQUUS010000033.1, forward strand.
CAGAACGAGTCGAGCCTGTTATAGGTCCGCCCCGGCTGCAACTCGGCAAGCCTGTCGCAAACCTTTTTCCAATCATCCATCACAAAATCCAGCACACTGTTTTTTGGATTGTCGAAAAGCTGGCTTTCGAGCGCATCGGCAAAAGCAATCAAATGCTTTTCGTTATTGTAGGCCGACTTCTTTTCAAAGCAGGTCCCGAAAGCATAAGCTTCATACCGTTCGGCCAGATGGCGGCATTCTGCCGCGAAAAAATCTTTTTTTCCCTGCGGGGAAGCCTGCTCGATTTCTTTGCCGACACCGTTCCAGAAATCAGCGCCCAGAATCACATTTTTGCTTGCCAGAAAACTGGCATAATTCTCCCCGAGGCTCCATACAGGCCCAAGATTGAGCCTGTCCTCAATATGTTGCCAAAAGTTCGAAAGAAAAAGATCGGCGCGCTTCCTGACTTCGGCGTCCGCCGTTCGCTTGCCGTCCATGATCGTAAGCTCCCGCTTGTCGGCCCGGTCCCGGGCGCGCACAAAAAACGCCCGTGAAGCCCTATAATATGTAGGCCTTGAGATTTACAGCCGGTTGAACCCCCGCACGCCGGGCCGGAGCCTCAACCTCCTTGCCCTCGAGATAGTAACGCGCATCCCTGATAACGCCCTCGGGAGAAACGAGAAAATAAGCCGGGCCGTTTTCGTTATGCCACTTGTCGAGCTTGCAATACACAAGCGCGGTATCCCCGTTGGGCAAGCGGCGAATATCGGCCGGAGCGTCCTCGCGATCCAGCCAGCCGTTAAAGCAAAACTGCATGCGATCGACACGGCCCTCGGCGTCGCGAGAGATGAAAGCCGGCTCCTTGAGCCGATGCAATCTGCCGTACTCATCGAAAAATTTTTCTTCCGAACTTCCGTCATGAAATTCGACAATGCTGTGTTTAACGTTTTTCATAAATACCTCCGTCAAAAACCGTTATTTAAAATCAAACTTGTCGAGAAAAGCCCTGGCCTGTTTATTTTCGGGTTCGATGCGCACCGGCTTTTCAACCGCATCGAGCTCCGCAATCCGGGCTCTGGCGCTGCTGCGAAGGGCATCCTTGGTCGCATAACGCGCAACCCACGTCCACGCCTCGCGCTTGCCCTCGACCGAAACCATCGCATCCGCGCAGCAAGGAAGCCCTTCCGTCGCGACATAGGCCACCAAAAAGCTGGGGCTTTTTTTCTCATCCCTGACCTTGCGAATGGCCTCGACCTGAGCCTTGGCCCGATCCGCAAGATTATCAATACGAAGAAGAGCCAGCATGAACTGGCATGTGGCAAACGCGCTCAGCTTGCTGTCCAACGGCTCATTTTTCTCGATCTCCACGCATACGTTCAGGCACGCCTTCGGCTCAAGCCCCTTCATATTGGCGGCCAGAGCGTCTATTCCCTTTTTCTGCCAGCCGCTATTATCGTCCGCATAGTGCGCAAGGCGGCGGCAAGCTTCGATGGCGTCCGCAGAGCCCTTGGGTTGTTCCGACGCCTCGGCATAAAAACGCGCGAAGCATCCGTCTTTGATCGCCTCATAACTAACGCCCGACGAATAGGCATCGAGGCGTTCCGTAAGAACGGCAGACGATGCGGCCGCTACGAAAAACCCGTCAACGGACCTCTGCCGTTGTTCCGGCGTAACGGCATAAAGCGAAGCCGAGAAAAAATGCCCATAACGGGTATAAAATTCAGGGACCTCTTGTGCATGCTCGAAATCGCAAT
>JAQUUS010000034.1 GCA_028693775.1 Alphaproteobacteria bacterium
GGTCAAATCCGAAATCGAGCTTGGCCCGCAAACCCTGGAAGGAATCCTCGCAAAAATCGAGCTATACCGCGATAAAGACGGGGTTATCGGTGCGCGTCAAGCCGAAGGAGGCGTCGCGCGCTACGTCTCCGACCGCGACGAAACGCTGGAAATGACCGGGGCGGTAGGCGACGAATTCGTCTTCGTGCGCTACCGGAAAACGAAAGCTCCCGGTCCCTGAAGGGGTTTAGAAAGATACCTTTGAATTTCTAAGGCTTGTCGGCCCCAAGGGGGTGTATTACCATGCGCCCTCCACGATAACGCAGGGAGGCGTCCAAAATGTCCACAAAAACCGGCAACCCCAAAGTCTCACAGCACGACGCGCCCAAAACCGACATCGAAATATCGCAAGCCGCGGCGCTAAAGCCCGTTATCGACATCGTGCGCGAACGGCTTGGAATTCCAGCCGAAAGCCTGTCTCCCTACGGAACCACAAAAGCGAAGCTGTCGCTGGACTATATCGCGTCCCTCAAAGACCGCCCCGACGCCAGGCTCATCCTTGTCACAGCCATCACGCCGACCCCCGCAGGCGAAGGCAAAACAACGACAAGCGTCGGCCTCAACGACGCGCTGAATCACATCGGCAAAAAAGCGCTTTTGTGCCTGCGCGAACCGAGCCTCGGCCCATGCTTCGGGCAAAAGGGCGGAGCGACCGGCGGCGGCTATGCGCAAGTTGCGCCGATGGAAGACATCAACCTGCACTTCACTGGCGATTTCCACGCCGTCGGCACAGCCAACAATCTCCTTGCGGCCATGATCGACAACCATATCTACTGGGGCAACCAGCAGGGCATCGACGTCCGGCGCATTTCGTGGCACCGCTCGGTCGACATGAACGACCGCGCGCTGAGGCAAATTGTCCAGTCGCTTGGCGGCGCAGGCAACGGCTACCCGCGCGAAGACGGTTTCGACATCACAGTCGCCTCCGAGGTCATGGCGATCTTCTGCCTCGCGACGGATCTCGACGATCTGCAACGCAGGCTCGGCCAGATCATCGTGGGCCAGACGCGCGACAAACGCTACGTCACAGCCAAGGACCTGATGGCGGTCGGCGCCATGACGGCGCTTCTCAAAGACGCCGTCCAGCCCAACCTCGTGCAGACGCTCGAAAACAACCCCGCCTTCGTCCACGGCGGCCCGTTCGCCAACATCGCGCACGGCTGCAACTCGGTCATCTCGACCAAAGCGGCCCTCAAGCTCGCCGACTACGTCGTCACCGAAGCCGGCTTCGGTGCCGATCTCGGAGCCGAGAAGTTTTTCGACATCAAGTGCCGCAAAGCAGGCCTCAAGCCCGATTGCACGGTCATCGTCGCAACGATCCGCGCGCTGAAGATGCACGGCGGCCTCTCCAAAGAAGAGCTGAAAACCGAAAACCTCCAGGCCCTCGAAAAAGGCTTCGCCAACCTCAAGCGCCATATCTCGAACGTGAAAAAGTTCGGCGTCCCCGTTGTCGTGTCCGTCAACAGGTTCAGCTCCGACACAAAAGCCGAAATGGATCTTCTGACCAACCTCGTCGAAAAATGCGGCGTCCCGTGCGTGCTCGCGGATCATTGGGCATCGGGCGGCGCAGGCGCGGTCGATCTGGCCAACGAAGTCGTCAAAACCATCGAAACGAAGCCTTCGGCCTTCAAGCCGCTCTATCCCGACGAAATGCCGCTGACCGAAAAAATCCGCACCGTCGCGCGCGAAATCTACGGAGCCGCCGACATCTCGGTAGATGCCGCCGCCGAGAAAAAACTCAAGGATCTTGAAGCCGACGGCTTCGGCAACTTGCCTGTCTGCATCGCGAAAACGCAATACAGCTTCACGACCGATCCCGCAGTCAAAGGCGCTCCGGAAGGGCACATCATCCCGGTCCGCAACGTGCGTCTGTCGGCAGGAGCCGAGTTCGTCGTGGCGCTGTGCGGCGACATCATGACAATGCCGGGCCTTCCGCGCGTTCCTGCGGCGCACGGAATCTACGTAACCTCCGACGGCAAAATCAAGGGATTGTTCTAAAGCTTCCTGACCTGCATCTTGATGGGGCCTTCTGCGCGGCCATTGATGAACTGATCGACGTAGGGATTGCCCGAACGGTCGATGTTCTCCTTGCTGCCCTGCCAGATGATGCGGCCTTCGTAGAGCATGGCGATGCGGTCCGCGATCTTGCGCGCGCTGGCCATGTCATGAGTGATCGAAATGGCGGTAGCGCCGACCTCGCGCACGCACTTGACGATCAGTTCGTTGATAACGTCGGCCATAATGGGATCGAGGCCTGTGGTCGGTTCGTCGAAGAAAATGATTTCGGGTTTAGCGGCAATCGCGCGCGCAAGAGCGACGCGTTTTTGCATGCCGCCCGAAAGCTCTGCGGGATAAATGTCGCCGACATCCGGCGAAAGCCCGACGGAGGCGAGTGTCTCGATGGCGCGAGCCTTGGCTTCCTTGCGGGAGATGCCGGGCTGCTGAGCGAGCTTGAAAGCAACGTTATGCCAGACGGGCAGGGAGTCGAAGAGCGCGGAGCCCTGAAAGAGCATGCCGAACTTGGCCTGATGCGCGTCGAGGGCGCTGCCGCTGAGATTGGTTGCGTCTTTGCCGTCGATTTTAACGGAACCCTTGTCCGATCCGAGAAGCCCGAGAATGCACTTGAGCATAACCGACTTGCCGGTACCCGAGCCGCCGATAATGACGACGGATTCGCGTTGCCCGACGGAAAGATCGATGCCGCGCAAGACATGCTTGTCCCCGAAGGACTTGGCCAGCCCGTTAAGTTCGATTTTCGGCGCGTCAGTCATGTGCGATTATTTCCCGGCAAAAAACAGTCCCGTCAGCAGGTAGTTGACGACAAGGATAAGAATGGAGGCCGAAACGACGGCATTGGTAGTGGCCTTGCCCACGCCCTGAGCGCCGCCCCTTGAGTTGAAGCCGTGATAGCAGCCCATGAGCGTGATGATGAAGCCGAAAGCTGCAGCCTTCCAGAGGCCGGAGGTCACATCGCTGCTTTCGAGGAATTCCCAGGTCTGGGAGATATAATTGGCGGCGTTGAACTGAAGCTCATAAACGCAAACGAAAAAGCCTCCAAAAACGCCGATAACGTCGCTCACAAGGACGAGGATGGGCAGCATAAGAGTGCCCGCGATGAGTCGGGGCGCGATAAGGTATTTGAAAGGATTGGTAGAAAGGGTGGTCAAAGCGTCGATCTGCTCGGTGACGCGCATGGTGCCGAGCTCTGCGGCAATGGCGGCGCCGATTCGCCCGGCGACCATAAGACCGGCCATAACGGGGCCCAGTTCGCGCGTAATGGAGAGGACTACAACGGTAGGAATGGCGCTTTCTGCATCGAATCGGGAGAAGCCCGTATGGCTTTGAAGGGCAAGGACCATGCCTGTGAAGAGCGCAGTCAACCCAACGACAGGAAGGGAATAATCCCCTATATCAATAAATTGCTTGGCGGTCTGACGGAGATAAAAGGGCGGAATGACGCAGTGTTTAACGCTGCGAATCGAGAAGCGTGCGAGAACGCCCACAACGGTCAGGAAGTCGAGGAAAGATCGTCCAATGATGGCAAGGGGATTCATGCGAATGTGTTGCCTTTATGTCGCTAGGTGAATGAAACCCTATCCAAGGGTCTTGTGTAAGTCAAAGAAATTGATAAGGGATTGATAGGCCATGACGATGTGGCTATAATTCGCGCCGTTGTGGATAACTCTTATGATCCCTCCCTTCAACAAATAGATGAGAGAAACTCAGATGACTCTATCAGCTAAAACCATAGCCCTGTCAGCCGTGATCGCTCTGGGCTCTATGATGTCCACCTCGGCCCATGCGTCGATCCTCCTGACGAACGGCGGAGCCCCCGTAATGACCAAGGACGGCGCGCCCGTCTATGTGAAGGACGCGGGATGCCCCGAGCTGTCGATGGCGGCAGTGGCCGAGAAGGCGCATGAAGCTGTCTATTTCGATTTCAACAAGAGCACGCTGTCGCGGCACGCCCGCAAGACGCTGTCCCGCATGGCCTCGAAGCTGAACGGTCAAGGATCGACGGTCGCGGTTGTCGGCTTTGCCGACCGCATGGGCAACGCAGCCTATAACGAACGCCTGGCCCTCAAGCGCGCCAAGGCCGTCCGTGACTACCTGGTCGCCAAGGGCGTGAAGGCGAAGAAGATCGAAGTTCGCTCGCTGGGCAAGTCTGCGCCCAAGACGGATTGCGCGGAGGCTATGGTTCGCAAGGAGCTGATTGCATGCCTTCGCGAAGACCGCCGCGTCGAAATCGAAGTCAGGTAATCGTTTAACAAGGCAGGGATCAAAACAGGGCGGAGATCGGTTAAACGGTCTCCGGCCCTTGTTTTGCGTTTGGATTTTGCATACCCTGCATATTCGACTTATTTAGCCATCTATAGAAGAGGCAAGCCATGTTCGACCTTTCCAGCCTGATCGTATCTGCGGCCTATGCGCAGGAAGCCGCGCTCCAGGCGGCGGATGTTCCTCCGTCGTCCGGCCTTATGGGTTTTTTGCCCTTCATATTGATCTTCGCCGTATTCTGGTTGCTGGTGATCCGCCCGCAGCAAAAGAAGCTTGCCGAACAGGAAAAAATGATAAAGGCTCTGAAAAAGGGCGACCGTGTGGTTACCTCCGGAGGGATGCACGGCAAGATCGTGAAGGTTGACGAGAGCGGCCCCACAGTTGTCGAGATTGCCGAAGGCGTGAACGTGACGATCGATACCGAAAACATATTGGCGTTGGAGACGAAGCCGGAAGCGGCGCCCGTCGAAAAAGATAAAAAGGCATAAAGCATGATCTACCTGGAGCGTTGGAAAGTCATATTGATCTCCGTTGTCTGCGCGATAGGCATTTTGTATTCCGCGCCGAATTTCTTCGGCAAGGAGCGAGTCGAATGGCTTCAGGCGCACACGCCGTCGTTTTTCCCGAACCAGACGGTGAACCTCGGCCTCGATCTGCGCGGCGGTTCGCATCTTCTGCTCGAAGTCGCGACCGATAGCGTGATCGACGAGCACATGCAGGCGGTCGTCGATCAGGTCCGCACCTCGCTCCGCGCCGAGAAACCGAAGATCGGCTATACGAATCTCGGTTTGTCCGGGGGCGCCGTGCGTTTCAAGCTGATCGACCCTGCACAGCAAGACCGTGCGAGGGAAGCCCTGCGTCACATGAACGCCGAGTTCGACATCTCCTCCAAAGACGGCGAATTTTCCCTGAGCATGTCCGAATCCAAGATTTTGGAGCGCAAGCGGTCGGCGATGGACCAGTCCATCGAAATTGTCCGCCGCCGTATCGACGAAACCGGCACGCGTGAGCCGTCCATTCAAAGGCAGGGCGACAACCGCATCCTTGTTCAGTTGCCGGGCCTCGACGATCCCGAGCGCATCAAAAACCTGCTGGGCCAAACGGCCAAGCTGACCTTCCGCCTTGTAGACGAAACGGCGGATCCGTCGAGCGCGCACGCCCCTCCGGGCGAAGAAATTCTTCCGTCCACGGAAGACGGCCGCAACTATGTGGTCCAGAAGCGGATCATGGTCTCGGGCGAAACTCTGGTCGACTCCCAGCCGTCGTTTCAGGAAGGAATGCCGGTCGTGAGCTTCAAGTTCGATTCCATCGGTGCGCGGCGCTTCGGCGAAGCGACCCGCAAGCACGTCGGCAAGCTGTTCGCCATCGTGCTCGACAACAAAGTCATTAGCGCGCCGGTGATCCGTGAGCCCATCGTGGGCGGCGCCGGGGTTATCTCCGGCCACTTCACAACCCAGTCGGCGCAGGATCTGGCGCTGCTGCTGCGGGCGGGTGCATTGCCTGCCTCCATCAAGGTTCTCGAAGAACGCACGGTCGGTCCGGGCCTCGGAACGGATTCGATCAACGCAGGCGCCACAGCCAGCCTGATCGGCCTCGGGCTTGTGGTGGTATACTTCGTGTTCGCCTACGGCCTGTTCGGGATCTTCGCCGACATCGCGTTGATCTTCAACATCGCGCTGATCTTCGCCATACTCTCGATATTGCAGGCGACCCTGACTCTGCCCGGCATTGCGGGCATCGTGCTGACCATCGGCACGGCGCTGGATGCGAACGTGCTGGTATATGAGCGTATCCGCGAAGAGATGAGGCTTGGCCGTTCCGTGATCGGTTCCATCGACGCGGGCTACAGCCACGCGCTTTCGGCGATTGTGGACGCCAACATGACAACGCTGATTGCGGCGATCCTGATGTTCATGTTCGGTTCGGGCCCGGTAAAAGGCTTTGCCGTGACGCTGACCATAGGCATCGTCACGTCGATCTTCTCGGCGCTTATGATCACAAGGCTGATCATCTCGCTCTGGGTCAACGCACGGCGTCCCAAAGCAATCCCGCTCTAAGGGTGGGGCTTATCGTTTCAGCGTATCGGGGGCGGGGCTCGCTGTCCGCGCGTCGTCCGGGCGCGTTGCGGCTTCGCGGCTTTCCTTAAGGGCAAGCGCGCGAACCTTTTCGGGCGAATGCATATACATCATCACATAATGGAAAATCTCGACCGACGGGCAGCAGACGTTCCAAACGCCCTTTGAATGATCCTTGATATGCGTATCGACGCAAACGGCAAGGACGGGAATCCCGGCGTCGCGTGCGGCCTGAACGATCTTTTCGTCGGGCTCGGTATCTCCGGCGGCCACAATGAGCTCGGGCTTCTTATAACCGAGCGTCTCGAGGTTGTTCATCATCCACGAAACGGCCTCATACTTCGTGGCGTCTTTCAGCTTGAAGTCGATATAGCCGGTCAGCGTTTCCCGTTTCAGTCCGGGATCCATCTTCAGCTTGATGCGATGCTCCAAAAACTCTTCCCTGTTTCTGGTCAGCTCGGCGGCGCAATTCTGGAATTTATCGAAAATCTTTTCGTTCGGAAACGTTTCGCACAAGGCAGCAGCCATATAGCGGCGGCGATCCGATCTGACAAAGCCGGGATAGCGTTCCTCAAGCTGGTCCGTAATCCAGCGCGTCGCCTCTGCGCCTTTTTCGACAATATCCTGATCGTAAGGAACGCCGTTTTCGTCAACGACGGGAATAATGAAATCGACGGCATCCGAACTCAGATCCTGTTGGATCATATAGCCGCCGCTGCCCGCGATGGCGAATTTGTCTGTTGGCATGATGCCCAGAACGGCGGCATGCTGATTATGATAATACTCGCGCATGATCTCGAGATCGCGCGAAGTGGGAATGATGGTAAAGCAGCTGCTTTTCGCAAGAGCCTGAACGTTAAGGTACCGTTCCTCGTTCAAATGGGTATCGTCATTTTTCAAAGGGTTTCTGCTGCCGACGGTGCCGTCATGGTCGAGCAAATAGCCGATTTTGTCGCGAGCGATATTCTGTTGGGCAAAGTCCGGCACTTTCCCGCCGAAGAACGCGTCCATATAATCGACGACGTCCTGAACGGTTTCAAGAACGACAGGAGAATGATCCAGCACCAGCATAAATGCTTCCAGATAAATAAAGGGCCCTAAAAATTTACCCCTTAATATACCGCATAGGCGCACCTGCGGTCAAATCTCAAATTATTTGCAGCCCAGCCTTCGGCATTAACAATAATGTGGCTTGATATCAGGACTTTTTCTCGATGCGCCGCAGCGGAGGCATATAAAGCATCAAGGCGGCAGCCACATAAATGGAGGAATAGGTGCCGATAAAGATGCCCCAGGTCAGCGCGGCCGAGAAGTTAAGAAGCGTTTCGCCGCCAATAAAGAGAAGGGGCAAAAGGGCGAGAAGAGTGGTCCCCGCCGTCATGGTTGTCCGCGAGAGGGTTTGGTTAACGGAAGCGTTGATGACTTCCTTAAGGTCCGAAGCCCTTTGCCTGCGAAGGGTTTCGCGAATACGGTCGAAAACGACGACGGTATCGTTGATGGAATAGCCCGCGAGCGTCAGCAGAGCCGCAACGGCCGTGAGATTGAAATCGAGCTGCAAAATGGAATAAAGCCCGACGGTCACAAAAACGTCATGGAGCGTCGAAACGAAAGCCGCGACGCCGAACTGCCATTCGAAACGGAAAGCGACATAAGCGCCGATTGCGAGAATGGCAAGCAGGGTCGCCATGATCCCGGCATGAAGAAGCTCAGCGCCCACGGTCGGCCCCACGACTTCGACGCGGCGATATTCATAAGAAGGCCCAAGCTTGTCGCGAACGGCCTGAACGGCGGCCATCTGAACCTTTTCGTCGCCTTCCTGGCGCTGAATGCGGATCAAAACGTCATCGGGAGAGCCGAACTGTTGAAGCGCGACTTCGCCGAGATTAAGCGTGGCGAGATCGCCGCGCAGAGCGGCAATATCGACAACCTGCTGGCTTTTGGCCTCGATGAGAATGCCGCCCTTGAAGTCGATGCCGAAATTGAGGCCGTTAACGAACAGGGAGACAATGGTCACAAGCATCAAAACGATAGTGACGCCGAAGGCAAACCAGCGTTTACCGACGAAATCGATTTTGGTGTCATGAGGGATGATGTGAACGGGGCGCAAAAACATAAGTAAAAACCCTTATAAAGCGACATTCAGCCCGAAAGCCTTTGTCGCGGGAGAGACAGGCATAGCATCAAAGATCGCGGTCAAGCAACCCCCTAAACCCCATGTAAAACAAAAGCTTTTTGCCATTTGCGGGGGCTATTTTGGCATCGCCGGGGGCAGGGCCGCAAACACGACATGAGCGTTCTGAACGAGCTTTTTGGAAACCTCGCGCGTTTTATCCGGCGCATAAAGAGGAACCGGAGCGCTCTCATTGGTTCTGCCCGCAGCAGCCATAACCTTGCCGCGATACATGGGCATGGCGACGGACATGGGCATATCGGTGTCAAGAACGATCTGGGCGATGCGATAGCTGCGGCCCGGAATGGAGGCGTTCAGCGAGGCGAGTTGCTCTGCCACCTGTTTATAGATGCGCGAACGCAGCGTTGCGCGCGCCGCTTCGATCTCTTCGGGCGAAGGAGAGAAGTCGATATTGGCGACCTTGATCTGCATCCCGGCCTTGCTGACTTTTTTAAGAGCGTCCGAAAGGCCGCCCAGATTGGCTTCCGGCAATCTGGCCTCGAAGGTCACGCTCCAGCGTTCCATGCCGGTCTGGTCCTGACCGCTGGAAAAGCCGGTCATGCGCCAATCGGCCTTGGCGGCTGCGTCGACAGCCTTGGCCATGGCGGCGCGCATGGAACCTTCATTGGTTTCGTTGACAGCGGCTTCGGCCGAAAGAACGACGCGAGCCGATTTTGTCGATACCCAGTCTTCGGCATTGAGATCGAAAGCCACGGTATCGTCTGGCCTGACCAGATCGTCGGCAAGAGCGGGGCCGGAGAAGGCAAAAGCAAGAAGGAAAAGAGCGAAGGTGCGAACGTTCATCGGAAAACCTCAAAGCGGTCTGAAGACCCGAAGCTTAGCCCCAGTTTTTTGAGTCGACAATCGCCGTGCGCGATTCGCAAAAGAAAAACGCCCGTTCCATGGCAGGGCCGGGCGTTTTATTCTATCGAACCGGAGAATAAGGTTACTTCATATCGAACCCGTCGTATTTAAAGAATCGGCTGAGTTTCGGAATTTCAAGGCCTTTTTCCTGATTGTTATACCGAAGATCGAAAAGCTCGCTGAGGTTCTTGCAGCCGATTTTGTTCAAAATCTTTATATCCTTCTTCTGAACGGTTTTTTCGTCGAAGTGGAACAGCGCAATCCGTTCCTTGCGCGACACGCCGCCTTTTTCGAGAAAAGAAACGTAAGAATCAACAGCCTTAAGCCCTTCGATACGGATATGGATCGGGTCGATCTTGCTGTCCCAACGGGCGTACTCTTCCTTGAGTTTACACATGGTGAGAAATTTGGACGACAATTCCAATTGCGCCTCGACCCCCGCAATGCGGCCAATCTCGTCTTTGCGTTCGACGGGCCAGGCGGCGACCGAGTTTTGCCCGTTATTCATAAGCCTTGCAGCGATAGAGCCGATACGGTCAAGATCTTCCGCAGAAAAAGAATATTTTCTGCCGTTATTTTCATAAGCATCAGAATTAGTCATAAAAACCCCCCATCTTACTTGATGTTGAATCCGTCGTTTTTAAAGAAGCAACGCATATCGGGGATTTCCGGCCCTTTTTCCTGATTGTTGTATCTGATGTGGAAAAGCGCACCGAGATTCTTGCATCCGATCGCCGACAAGATCTTCAAATCCCTCTTGGTGACAGTCCCCTTGTCGAAAGAAAACATCTCAACAAGTTCGTCGCGCTGCACGCCGCCTTTTTCGAGCAAAGAAACG